>NZ_JBEXSI010000011.1:0-158557 GCF_040613515.1 Streptomyces sp. NPDC006261 | reverse complement strand
GGTGCTCACGCCAGGCCCCTCTCGGTGAGCAGCGCGTGGAGCGCCGCTGCGGACTCCTGCACGGTCTGCTGGTGCGACTCGACGCGCAGGTCGGGAGATTCGGGTGCCTCGTAGGGGTCGTCGACCCCGGTGAGACCGCTGATCTCGCCGGCCGCCTGCTTGGCGTACAGTCCCTTCACATCCCGTACGGAACACACCTCGACGGGCGTCGCGACGTGCACCTCCAGGTAGGGGGTAGCGCTGTTCGCGTGCCGCTTGCGGACCGCCTCGCGGCTGTCGGCGAACGGGGCGATGACGGGGACCAGCACCTTCACGCCGTTGGCGGCGAGGAGTTCGGCGACGAAGCCGATCCGGGCCACGTTGGTGTGCCGGTCCTCGCGGGAGAAGCCGAGCCCCGCGGAGAGGAACTCCCGGATCTCGTCGCCGTCGAGCACCTCCACCCTGTGGCCCTCGGTCCGCAGCCGGCCCGCCAGCTCGTACGCGACGGTGGTCTTGCCCGCGCTCGGCAGACCGGTCAGCCAGATCGTGGCTCCCGCCTCCGTCACGCTCATCGAACTCTCCTGATCAGTCGTCATCAGCCGTGCAGCCCGCATTCGGTCTTGCCCTGGCCGGCCCAGCGGCCGGCCCGTGCGTCCTCGCCCTCCAGCACCCGGCGGGTGCAGGGCGCGCAGCCGACGGAGGCGTAACCGTCCATCAGCAGCGGGTTGGTGAGCACCCCGTGCTCGGCGACGTAGGCGTCCACGTCGTCCTGGGTCCAGCGGGCGATGGGGGAGACCTTGACCTTGCGGCGCTTGGCGTCCCAGCCCACCACCGGAGTGTTCGCCCGGGTGGGGGACTCGTCGCGGCGCAGCCCCGTGGCCCACGCGGCGTAGGCGGTCAGGCCGTCCTCCAACGGCTTGACCTTGCGCAACGCGCAGCACAGGTCGGGGTCGCGGTCGTGCAGCTTCTCACCGTGCTCCGCGTCCTGCGCGGCCACCGTCTGCCGGGGGGTGATCGTGATGACGTTGACGTCCATCACCGCGTCCACCGCGTCCCGCGTCCCGATGGTCTCGGGGAAGTGGTAGCCGGTGTCCAGGAAGACCACGTCCACGCCCGGCATCACCCGCGACGCCAGGTGCGCCACCACCGCGTCCTCCATGGAAGAAGTGACGCAGAAGCGCGTCCCGAAGGTGTCGGTCGCCCACTTCAGGATCTCGGTGGCGGAGGCGTCCTCCAGCTCCCGGCCCGCCCGCTCGGCCAGCTCCTGGAGATCGCGGTCCGTCAGCTCGCCGCTCAGCAGGATGTCCGTCATATCCGGCCCCCTTCACTGTCGTTGCGCTGGACGCCCCGGGTCAGCAGACCCAGGAACTTCAGCTGGAACGCACGGTTGCAGGAGGCACATTCCCAGGCGCCGTGGCCACTCTCGTTGGGGCGCAGGTCCTCGTCGCCGCAGTACGGGCAGTAGAACGGGGCGGCACGCTCGCTCATGACAGCGACTCCGCACTGGCGCGCGCCGCCCAGCTCGCGAAGCGCTCGCCGTCCTCGCGCTCCTCCTGGAACCGGCCGAGCACCCGCTCGACGTAGTCCGGCAGTTCGGCCGACGTGACCTTCAGGCCACGGACCTTGCGGCCGAACCCGGCCTCCAGTCCGAGCGCGCCGCCCAGGTGTACCTGGTAGCCCTCGACCTGCTCGCCGTTCTCGTCCAGCATCAACTGGCCCTTGAGGCCGATGTCGGCGACCTGGATGCGGGCGCAGGCGTTCGGGCAGCCGTTGATGTTGATGGTGATCGGGTGGTCGAACTCCGGAATGCGGCGCTCCAGTTCGTCGATGAGTGAGGCACCGCGCGCCTTCGTCTCGACGATCGCCAGCTTGCAGAACTCGATGCCGGTGCAGGCCATCGTGCCGCGCCGGAACGGGGAGGGCGTGACCCGCAGGTCCAGCGCCTCCAGGCCGGCGACCAGGGAATCGACCTGCTCCTCGGTCACGTCCAGCACGATCATCTTCTGCTCGGCGGTGGTCCGCACCCGGCCGGAGCCGTGCTGGTCCGCCAGGTCGGCGATCTTGGTGAGCGTGGTGCCGTCGACCCGGCCCACCCGCGCGGCGAAGCCGACGTAGAAGCGGCCGTCCTTCTGGCGGTGCACCCCGAGGTGGTCGCGCCAGGTTTGGGCGGGCTGCTCGGGCGCGGGGCCGTCGATCAGCTTGCGCTGGAGGTAGTCGTCCTCCAGGACCTGGCGGAACTTCTCCGCGCCCCAGTCCGCGACCAGGAACTTCAGGCGGGCGCGGGTGCGCAGCCGCCGGTAGCCGTAGTCACGGAAGATCCCGATGACCCCGCCGTACACGTCGGCCACCTCGTCCAGCGGCACCCAGGCGCCGAGCCGGACCCCGAGCTTGGGGTTGGTGGAGAGGCCGCCGCCGACCCAGAGGTCGAAGCCGGGGCCGTGCTCCGGGTGGTTCACGCCGACGAAGGCGATGTCGTTGATCTCGTGCGCCACGTCCAGCTGCGGCGAGCCGGAGACGGCGGACTTGAACTTGCGGGGCAGGTTGGAGAAGTCGGGATTACCGATGTAGCGGCGCTGGATCTCGTCGATCGCGGGGGTGCCGTCGATGATCTCGTTCTCGGCGATGCCCGCGACGGGGGAGCCGAGGATCACGCGGGGCGTGTCACCGCAGGCCTCGGTGGTGGAGAGGCCCACCTCTTCGAGACGCCGCCAGATCTCCGGCACGTCCTCGATCCGGATCCAGTGGTACTGCACGTTCTGCCGGTCGGTGAGGTCGGCGGTCCCGCGCGCGAACTCCTGGGAGATCTCCCCGATCACCCGCAGCTGCTGCGTGGTCAGCCGGCCGCCGTCGATGCGGACGCGCAGCATGAAGAACTCGTCGTCCAGCTCCTCCGGCTCCAGCACGGCGGTCTTGCCGCCGTCGATGCCGGGCTTGCGCTGGGTGTACAGCCCCCACCAGCGCATGCGTCCACGCAGGTCGTTGGGGTCGATGGAGTCGAAGCCGCGCTTGGAGTAGATCGTCTCAATACGTGTCCGTACGTTGAGACCGTCGTCGTCCTTCTTGAACTGCTCGTTCCCGTTGAGGGGGGTGTGGTGGCCCGCGGCCCACTGACCCTCGCCACGGTGGCGTCCGGCCTTGCGGCGGGGCGTGGTGGTCGCAGGCTGTTCCGGGGTAGCGGCCATGACAGTACGTCCTTCGGGACTGCAGGTGGGCGGCTCTGAACGGCACACTCGCGCTGAGGCGCGGCGGTGCGCTGGGTTCGGGCAGAGGTGAGGAGGGTGCGGCGGTGCTGGGACTCTCAGCCCGCCGGACAGATGGCGCTGGACATGCGGCAGAGGTCGACGTGGCGTCGACTCACCAAGGCAATTCCAGTTCCAGACATGACGGAAGCGTGTCACGCGGATCTCGGGGCAGTCCACCACGATCCACGATGTGGACGACTTGGTCTCGAAGAACGAGACGCTGTGGCGCCGATCACGCGATAGGTCCGTGGTAATGGGGACAAATTGCCCCACGGCGGGGCCGATGAAGGCCCCGGCGGCTGGAGGATCGGGGTATCGGGAGGAAGATCAGGCGCCGTACGCTCCCGGCCACGGTCCCGGGGTCGCCACGTCCGGTTCCACCTCGGTCTTCGTGTCGAAGAGCCGGAAGCCCCGGCGCAGATAGTTGTCCATCGCGTACGGGCCGTCCTTCGAGCACGTGTGCAGCCACACCCGCTCCGTCGGCGGCCGCTCGGGCCACCGCTCCGCCAGGTCCCAGGCGCGCGCCACCCCGTACGACAGGAGGTGTCCGCCGATCCGCCGCCCCCGGAAGGCCGGGATCAGCCCGAAGTACATGATCTCGACCACTCCGTCGTCCTGCGCGTCCAGCTGGACGTACCCGGCCGGCGTCCCGTTCACGTACGCCACCCAGGTCTCCGCCCCGGGCCGGTCGAGCAGCTCCCGCCACTCGTCGTACGTCATCCCCAGCCGGTCGGTCCAGCGGATGTCGCCGCCCACGGCGGAGTAGAGGAACCGGCTGAACTCCGGCAGCACCACCTCGGACCGGACGATGCGCAGATCGCCCTCCGGCACGGCGGCCGGCCGCAGGTCGGCGGGCGAGGTCTGCTCCAGCGACCAGATGGTGACTTCGGTGGTCGCCTGCGTGGTCGGGTCGCTGATCGGTGCGGGGGGCTGCGCGGGGCTGCTCATGGCGGCCAGAAAACCATGCCGCCGTCGGCCGGAGCACACCGGGCCCTCCACCGGGCCCTCTCCTACCTGGCCCGCCCACCGGACCGCGCCTAGCCCCCGGTCAGGCCGGTGCCGCCCCCCCGCCGCGCCCCCGTCACCACCGGCGCCTTCGAGTGCGGCAGGAGGTCGGCCGGGTGCTCCGGGTGGACCACCTCCACCTGCACCCCGTCCCCGAAGCGGTACGGGCGGTGCGCCAGCACCTCCGCCAGATGGCGCCGGAGCCGCGAGATCTCGGCCCGTACCGTCACCGTCCTGGTCGCGTCCCCGAAGATGTCCTGCGCCAGCTCGGAGGCCGTACGCCCCTCCCGGTGCACCGCCAGCGCGTACAGCAGCTCCGCGTGGCGCGGCGAGAGCCGCTGCGTCGAGGTGCCCAGCGGGCCCACCAGGTGCACGGCGAGCGCCCGCGGCCGGCTCAGGTCGAGCACCGCCCGGCGCGGCGCACCCTCCGCCGTACTGTCCGACACCTGCACCAGCCAGCCGCCCGGCAGGGGCTCCACCCGGCACATGCCGAGCGAGGGCAGCCACACCCTCCCCGCCACCAGCGACTTCGGCAGCGGCAGCCGGTCCACCGGCGGCATCCCCGTCACCGCCGCCAGCCACCCGTGCGTGTCCACCGCCAGCGCACGCCCTCCGATCCGGCACAGGATCGGCGCCGCCACCGCACGCAGCCGCTCGATCGCCACCAGGTGACGGGTACGGATCTCGCCCTCGGCGAGCCGCGCCACCGAGTCCACCAGGGCCAGTGTCGCCGGATGGAAGGTGGAGGCGGGGCCGCTGATGTCGACGATCCCCACCAGCCGCCCGTCCCGCGGATCGCGCACCGGGGCCGCCGCGCAGGTCCAGTTGTGCAGGGCCCGGATGAAGTGCTCGGCCGAGTGGACCTGGATGGGTGCGCGGGCGGCCAGCGCCGTACCGATCGCGTTCGTCCCCGTCGCCGCCTCCGCCCAGGCGGCCCCCTCCTCCAGGCAGATGTCGTGCGCCCGGTGGAGCACCCCGGAGTCGCCCTGCCGCCACAGCACCCGGCCCTCCACGTCGGTGACCACCATGATCTGCTGCGCCGCGTCGGCGATGGACGCGAGCCCCGCCCGCAGCAGCGGCATCACCTCGCCGAGGGCCGTGCTGTGCCGCCGGTGCTCGATCTCCTCGGCCTGCAGCAGCTCGCTCTCCGGCGACTGCTCGGGGTCGATGCCGCTGCGCACCACCCGGTCCCAGGAGGCGTCGATCTCCGCGCGTGGGGCGACGGAGGGCCGCTCGCCCGCCAGCCGGGCCTCCCTGGCCCGGTGGAGCAGCCGGGTCGCGCGGTCCGCCTCCTGGCCGATCACCCGCACCACTGCGGCAGAACTCGTCCGACTCATGGTCTCCCCTCGATCCCCCGGAACGCTCCGCCCCGTCCCGCCGCTGCCCGGACGTACCCACCGCGCAGTCCACACAATGGTTGCAACCCTTTGCAACTCTGGCGATGCCCCACCGGAACGTACGAGAGTGGCAGCGTGCCGCTCGCCGGGCCCGTGCCCGGCGAGCGGCACGGTTCAAGCATGGAGGGTGGTGCCGTGTCGGCGCAGCACCACCCTCCGTAGCTTCCCCTCCGCCCTCCGCCTACTCGGCGACCGGCCGGGCCCGCGCCACCACCGAGGCCAGGTCCAGGCTGTGCGGCAGCGTCCCGAACGCCGTGCCCCAGTCCCCGCCCAGGCGCGAGGCGCAGAACGCGTCCACGACCTCCGGCGGCGCCCACCGCACCAGCAGCGAACCCTGGAGCACCAGCGCCATCCGCTCCACCACCCGCCGGGCCCGTGCCTCGATCCCCTCCAGGTCCGCGAGCTCGGTCAGCAGGTCCTTGATGGCCGCGTCCAGCCGGTGATCGGCCCCGCGCGCCTTCCCGACCTCCCGCAGGAACGCGTCCAGCGCCTGCGGCTCCCGCTGGAGCGCCCGCAGCGCGTCCAGCGCCTGTACGTTGCCCGAGCCCTCCCAGATCGAGTTGAGCGGCGCCTCACGGAGCAGCCGGGGCATTCCCGACTCCTCCACGTACCCGTTGCCGCCCAGGCACTCCAGCGCCTCGCCCACGACCGGCGTGCAGCGCTTGGTGACCCAGTACTTCGCCGCGGGCACCGCGAGCCGCAGGAAGGCCCGCTCCTCCTCGGTGTCCGTGTCGTACGCCGACGCCAGCCGCATCGCCAGGACGGTCGCCGCCTCCGACTCCAGCGCCAGATCGGCCAGCACGTTGCGCATCAGCGGCTTGTCGATCAGCGGCCCGCCGAACGCGCCGCGGTAGGTGCTGTGGTGGATCGCCTGCGCCACCGCCTGCCGCATCAGCGCCGCCGAACCCACCACGCAGTCCAGCCGGGTGGCCGCCACCATCTCGATGATGGTGCGCACCCCGCGCCCCTCATCGCCGACCCGGCGGGCCCAGGTCCCGTCGAACTCGACCTCGCTGGAGGCGTTGGACCTGTTGCCCAGCTTGTCCTTCAGCCGCTGGATCGCGAACACGTTGCGCGTGCCGTCCGGCAGGACGCGCGGAACCAGGAAGCACGTCAGCCCGCCCGGCGCCTGGGCCAGCACCAGGAATCCGTCCGACATCGGCGCCGAACAGAACCACTTGTGCCCCGTGAGCAGATACTCGCCCTCTCCGGAGACGGGCTCCGCCCGGGTCGTGTTGGACCGTACGTCGGTGCCGCCCTGCTTCTCCGTCATGCCCATCCCGAAGAGCACGCCGGCCTTCTCCTGGGCGGGCCGCAACCCCTGCTCGTACACGTACGAGGTCAGCCGCGGCTCCCACTCGGCGGCCAGCGCCGGGTCGGTCCGCAGCGCGGGCACCGCGGCGTGCGTCATCGAGAGCGGGCAGCCGTGCCCCGCCTCCGCCTGCGTCCAGACCAGGAACCCGGCCGCACGCCGGACATGACCGGCCGGCCGGCTCCAGGCGTCGGTCAGTCCGGCGCCGACCGCATGGCCCAGGAGCTGGTGCCAGGACGGGTGGAACTCCACTTCGTCGATCCGGTTCCCATACCGGTCATGGGTGCGCAGAACGGGCGGATGCTCGTTCGCCTGCTCACCCCACCTCTGGGCCTGCGCCGATCCGGCGGACTGCCCGAGCGTCCCCAGTTCTTCCCGCGCTTCGGGCAGGACGCCCGGCTCGATGTGCCGCTCGACGGCCTCGGACAGGGCCCGGTCCGCGGCGAAGACGTCATAGCCGACCAGCGGCGGAACCTGATTGGTCACTGTGTGGGTGGTGGCTGCCATGCCGATACGGTAAGGAGGTGCAGGCAGCAAATGAAACACCCGAGCGGCCATCGGGCCGACTCCACCGGGCCCGAGTCCTCTACCGCAACGTCTCCAAGCGGCGGATGGCATGGCAGTTGCTCAAGGACACCGTCAACTCGTGCATCGAGTACCGGATCCTCGGGCTGGCGGCCGAGGCGGCCTTCTTCACCCTGCTCTCCCTGCCGCCGCTGCTGCTCGGCATGATCGGACTGCTCGGCTACGTCGACGAGTGGACGACCACCACGACGGTCGCCTCCATCGAGCGCAACATCCTCTCGGCCTCGCAGACCGTGCTCTCCGAGCGCGGGGTCAACGACTTCGCCAAACCGCTGCTGGCCGACGTCACCACCGGCGCCCGCCCCGACATCATCTCCATCGGCTTCGCCATCGCCCTGTGGTCCGGTTCCCGAGCGGTGAACGTCTTCATCGACACCATCACCGTCATGTACGGCCTCGACGGCCACCGCGGCATCGTCAAGACCCGCCTGCTCGCCTTCCTGCTGTACGTCGTCGCGCTGCTGCTGGGCGCGGTGGTGCTGCCGCTGCTCGTCGTCGGCCCCGACCGTGTCGTCGAGTTCGTGCCCTGGGGCACCGAGGTCATCGCCGTCCTCTACTGGCCGCTGGTGATACTGCTGACGATCGCGTTCCTCACGACGCTCTACCACGTGTCCGTCCCCGTCCGGTCGCCCTGGATCGAGGACGTCCCCGGAGCGCTCGTGGCGCTCGCGATGTGGGTGGTCGGCAGCTTTCTGCTCCGGATCTACCTCACGAACACGGTCGAAGGCCCCACGATCTACGGTTCCCTGGCGGCGCCCATCGCCGTCCTGCTCTGGATCGGTATCTCCGCTTTCGCCGTCCTGGTCGGCGCCGCGGTCAACGCGGCCATCGACCGGGTGTGGCCCTCCCTCGCCACCGCCTCCGCCCGCGAGGCCACCGAACGCGTCCGGGCCGCGCAGGCCGCCGAGTTCGTCGCCCGGACCCGCCCGTCCGTCTGGGGCAGCGGGGACGACGAGGAGGACGAGGACGACGGCCAGGCGTACATGCCCTCGGAGTTTCCCGAGCGCTGGTCCCGCTTCCTGCCGCCCGACGACGTCAAGTCGCGGCTCCACCCGACCTGGGAGAAGGAGCCGAAGGGGCCCAAGGAGCCGAAAGAGGCCAAGGCACAGGAGCCCGGGCAGCCCCGGGACAATTCGGACCGTCGTCCTCCTGAGCCTCCGCGCTAGCGTGGAGACATGCCCCAGGAGCGGGAACAGCAGCGGTACCGGGAACGCCCCTCCAGGCTGCCCGGTGCCGTCGTCTGGACCTGGGACGCGCCTGCCCGCCCGCTGCTGGAGGCGCGGTCCGTGCTGCCCGACGGCTGCATGGACCTGATCTGGACCGGCGGCCGCATCGTCGTCGCCGGGCCGGACACCCACGCCTTCGAGGTGGAACCGCGGAACAGGGTCTCCTGCGCCGCGATCCGGTTCGCCCCCGGCACCGCCCCCGTACTCCTCGGCGTACCGGCCTCACTGCTGCGCGACCAGCGGGCCGACCTCGCCGACCTCTGGCCTGCGGCAGCCGTACGCCGGATCACCGACCGGATCGACGGGGCCCCCGACCCCGCAGCGGCCCTGGAACGGTTCGCCCTGGACCGGATCGCCGACACCGGGCCCCCGGACTCGCGGACGGTCGCCGTCGCCGAGGGCCTGCGCCGCGGCAGAACCGTCGCCGCCGCGGCGGCGGAGGCCGGGCTCGGCGCCCGCCAGCTCCACCGCCGCTCCCTGGCCGCCTTCGGCTACGGCCCCAAGACGCTGGCCCGGGTCCTCCGTCTCCAACGCGCCCTGGAGCTCATCCGCACCGGCCTCCCGTACGCCGAAGCGGCCTCGGTGGCGGGCTGCACCGACCAGGCCCACCTCGCCCGCGAGATGCGCGACCTGGCCGGAACGACCCTCGGGGCCTACTTCTCGGCGGGCGAGCCGGAGGCGGCGGCGAACAGCGAGACCCCGCAGCCGTCCGGATCCAGCACCACCGCGTAGCGCTGCCCCCACTCCGCGTCCCACGGCTTCAGGTGCCCCGCGTACCCGGCACCGGTCAACTCCGCGTACAGGGCGTCGACCTCCGCCGGGCTGTCGCAGACGAACGCCAGCCCCAGCCGCTCCCCGCCCGCCGGGCGCTCCCAGCTCGGGTCGAACGAGAGGATGACGTCCTCGGTGTCCCACAGCAGCCGCTGCCCGCCCGGCAGGACCACCTCCACATGCGGGGCGGACTCCGCCCCGGCCGGAATGTCGAGGCCGAGCCTGCGGTAGAAGGCGAGCGAGGCCGCCAGGTCGGCCGTGATGATGCTGATCGCGTCGAGTCGTGGAGTCATGGAACGACCGTAGGCGCACGGCGCCCCGCCGGTCTTGTACGAATCGGACGCCGGGCGGCCCTCTCGCCTCGGACGCCGAGCGGCCCCCTCACCGTAGGCAGTCGTCCACCGAAGTCCCCGCCCCGGTCAGCGCGAGCCCCAGATCCGCCCGCTCGGTCACCCACCGCGTCGGCCGGTGGCGGGGGTCGCCCGTCGTCGCGTGCAGCGCCCGCTGGAGCTCCAGCAGCCGGGGAGCCCCGATCCGCTCGCCCCAGGCCAGCGGCCCGGCCGGATAGCCGAGCCCGGTCGTCACCGCCAGGTCGATGTCGGCCGGGGTGGCGAGCGACCGCTCGGCGATCGAGGCACCCACCGCGACGATCGACGAGAGCAGCCGCTGCGCGACCGAGCCCGCCGTGTCCCGCACCACTGTCACGGCGTGCGGCTCGTGCGCCGCCGCCCGCGCCAGCACCGCCCGGGCGTCCCGGGCCGACGCCGGACCGGTGACGGCCGTCACCGCCAGGACCCGCCGCCGCCCGGCCGGGGGCAGCACCTCCACGCCCATGGTCCGCTCCGGCGGCAGCCCGCCCGCCCGGATGGCACCGGACACCGTGGTGCCCCAGACCGGCACCAGCACCAGCGCCTCGGCGGAAGGCCCGTCGCCCCGCTCGACCCGGACCCCCGACGCCTCCAGAGCGCCGGCGAGGGCGTCCACGTACGCCGCGATCTCCACGGACCCGCTCGCGGCCAGGAACACCGGCCGGTCGCCGTTCCCGGTCACCGCCGGCTCCGGCGCGGGTCCCTCGGCGCCCTCGCCGTACGCGTACCAGCCCTGCCCCGTCTTGCGGCCGTGCAGCCCGGCCACCACCCGGTTCGGGGTGAGGTAGGACGGGCGCAGCCGGTCCTCGTACCGGAAGCCCTGCCAGATCGAGTCGATCACCGCGGCCGTGACGTCGAGCCCGGTGAGGTCCATCAGCTCGAACGGGCCCATCCGCAGCCCCAGCACGTCCCGCGCGATCCGGTCGATGTCGGCGGGCCCCGCCACCGACTCCTCCAGCAGCGCGAGCGCCTCCGTCACCAGACCGCGCCCCGCGTGGTTGACCAGGAAACCGGGGGTGTCGGCCACGGTCACCGCCCGGTGCCCGCACCCCTCCACCAGCCCGGTCAGCGCGGCCGGGATCTCCGGGCGGGTCGCCGCCCCCGGCACCACCTCCACGATCCGCATCAGCGGCACCGGGTTGAAGAAGTGCAGCCCGGCCAGGCGCGAGGGATCCTGGAGAGTCGCCGCGATCCGGGTCACCGACAGGGAGGAGGTGTTGGTCGCGAAGACGGCGGAGGAGGGCAGCGCACGCTCCAGCTTCCCGAACACCTCGGCCTTGGTCTCCAGGTCCTCCCGTACGGCCTCGATGGCCAGCTCCACGTCCGGCCCGGCCGCCCAAGGGTCGGCCAGCGGCACCAGCCGCGCCATGGACGCGTCCCGGTCGGCGGCGGACATCCGGCCCTTGGCCACCGCCCGGTCCAGCATCGAGACGATGAACTCCACGGCGTCCGTCACCGCTTCGGCCCGTACGTCGCCCAGCTCCACGGTGTGTCCCGCGCTCGCCGCCCACTGGGCGATGCCCCGGCCCATGGCCCCGGCTCCGACGATCCTGATACGCATGGCAGTTGAGGCCTTTCCGGCGGAGACGGTGATGAAGAGGGGGTCAGCGGAGGTAGACGCGGTCCGGGTCGACATCGTCGCGCAGGAGCCGCAGCTCCGCATCCGTGGGCGGCTCGACCGGGGCGACCGCGTCGGCCACCTTCAGGTCCCAGCCGGTCGCGGCCCGCACCTGCTCGACGGTGACCCCGGGATGCACGGCGACCAGCCGCAGTTCGTCGCCGACGCCGTCACGGGCGAGGATGCCCAGCTCGGTGATGACCCGGGTGACGCCGGTGCCGAGCGGGCGGATGCCGTCCGCGAGCGCCCGGTCCGGACCGGGCGTGGTGCAGAAGTCGAGGACGCCGGCGAAGGAGCGCGGGGTGTGGCGGCGCATCACGACGAAGACCTCCCGGGCGTTGGCCATCACCTCGACCGCGCCCCCGGAGCCCGGCAGCCGCACCGACGGGCGCTCCCACTCCCCGATCACCGAGGTGTTGAGATTGCCCCACCGGTCGATCTGCGCGGCACCCAGGAAGCCGACGTCGATGTGGCCGCCCTGGAGCACACAGCCGAACAGCGCGGACATCGACAGCACGGCCTCGGCGCCCGTGATCAGTACGGCGTCCGCGATGGTCTCCGGGAGATGGGACGGATGAGCCCCGCAGACCCCCGACTCGTACACCACCTCGATCTCCGGCGCGACCGTCAGCCGCGCCAGCTCGGCGGCGAGCGTCGGCAGCCCGATCCCCGCGAACACGGTCCGTCGGCCTGCCAGTTCGCGCGCGGCGACGACGGAGAGCAGCTCGGACGAGGTGGCGGGCAGCGCGGCCTTCGCCTGCTCCTCGTTCACAGCCGCCTCCCGTAGTTCACCGGCTCGCTCAGCGCCTCGCCGACCGCGAGCCCGGCCCAGAACTCCTCGCCGAGCCTCGCGACGTACTCCGCGTGGTCGGCGGTCCCGTACACCCACTCCTCCAGCCACTTCCGCAGCCGCACCGGGTCCTTGCTGATCGCGGACCAGGCCCGGTAGAAGGAGTTGTCCCGGTCGTAGTAGCCCTGCGCGAACGAGGGGTGCGCCCCGCGCGGACAGAGGACCACCGCGTCGACCGCGTGGGCGGGGACGAGGGTGCGGTTCGGGTCCGCGCGCACCACCTCGTCCGCCACCAGCTCCTCCACCACCACGACCGCCTTCCTGGCCGCGTACACCGCCTCGGCCTGGATGCCGGTGAGCCCCCAGATCTGGGTGTTGCCCCGGCGGTCGGCGCGCTGCGCGTGGATGATCGTCACGTCCGGGTTGACGGGCGGCACGACGTAGATCTGCTCGGCCGATCCGTCGGCGGCCGGGTAGGGCGAAGCGACTCTGCGCATACCGGGGTTGACCGACGGCAGGTCGCTGCCCGCGTACGAGCGCAGCGGGTAGAACGGCAGCCGCTGCGAACCGGCGAGGTAGCGGCAGACCATCCCGTAATGGCTGTACTCCTCGAACGCCAGCGGCTCGGGGTCGGCGTGCTCGATACGCCGCCGCAGCTCACCGAGCGAACCGGCGGAGGAGTTCCCCACGAAGGAGGAGACCAGCCGCGTCACGCACCCCGCGGCCAGCATCTGGTCCACCACGATGTCCGCCGTCATCCGGACGACCGTGAGATCCCGGCGGCCCTGCCGGATGATCTCGTGCCCGGCGGCGGTCGGGATGAGATGGGTGAACCCTTCGAGGCTCACGGTGTCCCCGTCGTGGACGAAGGCGGCCACGGCCTCCCTCATCGACATGACCTTGCCGGCCGTCCGGTCCACGCTTCTCCTCGTCGTCCGTCTACGCGGACCCCACGGTGTCAGCGCCCATTGATGGCTGTCCAATACCGAATTAAGGTTGTATCAAGACGCCAGGGGTATCAATGAGACGAGGGGGGTGTCGTCATGGAACTACGCCACCTCAACGCGTTCCTCGCCGTGGCCGAGGAGCTGCACTTCGGCCGGGCCGCCAAGCGGCTCCAGATGGCCCAGCCACCGCTGAGCCAGCAGATCCGCCAGCTGGAGAGGGAGCTCGGCGTCCAGCTCTTCCACCGCAACACCCGCTCCGTCCGGCTCACCAGCGCGGGGGAGTCCTTCCTCGAACCCGTACGGACCGTCCTCGACGACCTGGACACCGCCGTCCGGGCCGCCAGATCGGCGGGGATCGGCGAGTACGGCCGGGTCACCATCGGCTTCGCCGGGGCCTCCAGCCACGAGACACTGCCCCAGCTCACCCGCGCCGTGCGCGCCGCCCACCCCGGGCTCGAACTCGTCATGACCGGCCAGACGTACGCCAACACCGCCCTGTCCCGGGTCGCGGACGGCTCGCTCGACCTCGGCTTCGTGCGGCTGCCGGTGACCCGGCCCGGCGTCGCCCACCGGGTGATCGACGAGGAGGAGCTGGTCTGCGCCCTGCCCTACGACCACCCGCTCGCCCGGCGGGAGGCCGTACCGCTCGGCGTACTCGCCGGCGAACCGTTCGTCTCCTTCCCCGCCAACTCCGGCTCCACCGTCCGCGACGCCATGACCGAGGCCTGCGAGAGCGCCGGGTTCACCCCGCGCGTCGTCCAGGAGGCCCCCGACTCGTACACGATCCTCGCCCTGGTCGCCGCCGGGGTCGGCGTCACCCTCACGGTCACCTCCGTCCAGCACATCCAGCAGAACGGCCTGGTCTACCGCCCTCTCGCCGGTCCTCCCATCCGCCTCCGTGCCGCCCTGGCCTGGCGCGCCGACAACCCCTCCGCAGCCCTCCGTGCGGTGCTCGCCGTGGCCGAGGACGCCCTGCCGACACCCGTGCGTCACCCCCATTGAGACGCACGGCCTCTCAACCCGCCGCACATTCGATATTGGACCGACTCAGTGACCGGATGCGAAGGTCACTCCACCGCACGCCCCCGCGCGTACCGCCACCACCGCCCCCGGAAAGGCCCCGCCGTGCCGCTCGAAGTCGTCATCTGCGAACCGCTGCGCACCCCCATCGGCCGCTTCGGCGGAGCGTTCGCGCAGCAGACACCGGCCTCGCTCGCCGCACACGTCATCGCCGAGGTCGTCGCTCGCACCGGCGTCGACCCCGACCGGGTCGACGAGGTGATTCTCGGCCACGCCTACCCGTCCAGCGATGCCCCCGCCATCGGCCGGGTCGCGGCCCTGGACGCCGGGCTGCCCACCACCGTCACCGGCACCCAGATCGACCGCCGCTGCGGCTCCGGGCTCCAGGCGGTCCTGGACGCGGCCATGCAGATCAGGACCGGGTTCAGCGAGGTCGTGATCGCCGGCGGGGTCGACGTCATGAGCGCCGCGCCCTACTACACGCACGACGGACGCTGGGGCATCAAGGGTCCCGGCCTCCAGCTCCACGACTCCCTCGCCCGGGGCCGGGTCACCGCCGGAGGCATCCACCACCCGGTCCCCGGCGGCATGATCGAAACCGCCGAGAACCTGCGCCGGGAGTACGGGATCAGCCGCGCCGACCAGGACGCCCTGGCCCTGCGCTCGCAGCAGCGGGCGGCCCACGCCGTGGCCGAGGGGCGGTACGCGGCGGAGACCGTTTCCGTCACCGTACGCACCCGCAAGGGCGAGACGGCCGTCACCGCCGACGAACACCCACGCCCCGACACCACCGCCGAGCAACTCGCCGCTCTGCGACCGGTGATGGCCAAGTCCGACCCGGAGGCCACCGTCACGGCGGGCAACGCCAGCGGCCAGAACGACGCGGCCGCCGCCTGCCTGGTCACCAGCGCGGAGACGGCGGAGCGCCTCGGCCTCACCCCGCTCGTCCGCCTCGTCTCCTGCGCCCGCGCGGGCGTCCCCGCCGCCACCATGGGCATCGCCCCCGTCGCCGCCACCCGTACGGCACTGGGCCGGGCCGGCCTCACCCTCGCCGATCTCGACCTGATCGAGCTGAACGAGGCGTTCGCCGCCCAGGTCCTCGCCTGTACACGCGAGCTGGGCCTCGGCGCCACCGACCACGAGCAGCGGATCAACGTCAACGGATCAGGCATCTCGCTGGGGCACCCGGTCGGCGCGACCGGAGCCCGCATCCTCGCCACACTCACCCGTGAACTCCACCGCCGCGAGGGCCGCTACGGCCTGGAGACGATGTGCATCGGCGGCGGCCAGGCACTCGCCGCCGTCTTCGAACGCGTCACCCGCTGACACCGGCCCCTGGTTGCTCTCACAGGTAGTGCCGCGTCCCCGCCGGCACTCCGCGGAACCAGACGTCCCACCTCGTGCCGCGCCTCCCCCGCGCCGCCGCTCGTGTGCAACGACCGCCACAGCAGGCCCCGGTTGCACGGCGTCTCGGGGGAGGACGGGCGGGCCGGCTCCCGCGTCGAGCGTCCGCCCGGCTCCCGGGTCGGCCGGACCCGCGTCGCCGCCGGAGCCGTCTCCGTCCGCGCGTCCAGATAGCCCGATCGCGCCCGTTCCCGGGCGTGGAGAAGGTCCGGCCGGACAGTCCCCGCTGTCCGGCCGGACCTCGTCTCCGCGGCGGGTGCGTATCAGTCCCGCGCGTCACGGGTGCGGCGCATCAGCACCGTCCCGCCCAGCAGCAGCGCGGCGCTCGCGCCGGCCGCCAGGCCGAGGCCGGCCGCACCGGTGTCGGCCAGGCCCGGGGTCTCGGAGCCGGGGGTGTGCGTACCCGGCGTGTTCGGCCCGGGGTTGTCCGATCCGGGGGTGTCCGTGGGCGGCTGCTCGGCCGGGGGCTCATCCACCGGCGGCTCGTCGACGGGGGGCTCCTGGGTCGGGGGCTCGTCGACCGGGGGCTCCTCCGTGGGGGGCTCGTCGACCGGAGGCTCGTCCACCGGGGGCTCGTCCACCGGGGGCTCGTCCACCGGGGGCTCCTCCGTGGGGGGCTCGTCGACCGGGGGCTCCTCCGTGGGGGGCTCCTCGGTCGGGGGCTCGTCGACCGGGGGCTCCTCGGTGGGGGGCTCCTCGGTGGGGGGCTCCTCGGTCGGCGGCTCCTCGACCGGCGGGTAGTCGTCCTTCGGGCCGCTCACGTTCGCGCACTTGTTGCCGAAGACCGGGTTGAGCGCACCGACCACGTTCACGGTGTTGCCGCACACGTTCAACGGCACGTGGACCGGGGCCTGGACGAGGTTGCCCGAGAGCACCCCGGGGGAGCCGACCGCCGCGCCCTCGGCACTGGAACCGCCCGTGCCGTTGCCGCCCTGACCGTTCCCGTAACCGTCGTCGTGGCCGCTGGAGCTCACGTTCGCACAGGAGTTGCCGAACGCGGGGTTCAACAGGGCGATCACATTGACGGTGTTGCCGCACGCGTTGACCGGGACGTGCACCGGCACCTGCACGGCATTGCCCGAACCGACTCCCGGCGAACCGACGGCGGCGCCCTCGGCCGACGCGTCGGCGTGCGCGGAGCCGCCGGCCGCGGCCAGGAGGCCCGACGCGGCCGCCATGACGATCATGCTCTTATTCAAGGTCTGTCGCATTACTTGCCCTTCCTTAGGACATTCGCGAAACATTCGCGTGGGTGCTTCGCGCGCGGAGCCGTCAGGTGCTGCCGCTGTCGTGACGGGCCCCCGGATCCCGCGGGAAGCCATGGTGAAAAGTCGTTACACATGCGCGCTGGACGATTGCCCTAACGAACGAAGGCCGGGCGGGAAACTCGGGGCGGCGTGCAAATTGTGTAATCACCCGAACGGATGGATCGAGCGAACCGTCCCCTGACCCGGCCGCCGTTGAAGGGAAACGATTCAGCCCCAACTTTCCCGTCGGCGAGCGGTGTTGACCTTCGCGGGGGCTGTGCGGCGACGGGTGCGCGGCGAGTGGGTGGTCCGCGCAGGTCGACCCGTTCGGGCGAACACGCAGGATGCCGCGTCCGCAACCTCTTCACGAACAGATGCCCGTGCGAACAGAGGCGGTGTCAAAGGCGCGAGCGCAGGCGCGGGCCGGCCGCACTTCCGGGCTGTGCGCCCCCGTGCGCGGCATTCGGGTGAATGCACGGAACCAAACACCCGCCGCCGAGTTGATCAGAGCGCTCCGCTACGGGGCGACCGGTACGAGAAGGGTTAATCGTGATCAAGAAGGTTCTGGCTACGGGCGCTGTCGCTGCCTCCATCCTCGGGCTCGGCTCGACGCAGGCCATGGCGATCGCCAACGACGGCGGCACCACGACGGTCAACGGCAACGGCGCTTCGCAGTCGTACGGCAACTCCGAGACCCACGGTGACTGGAGCCCGCAGTTCGCGCTGATCCAGGGCTCGCTGAACAAGCCCTGCATCGCCCTGCCGGCCAAGGCGAACCTCGGTTCGCTCGTGGGCGTCGTGCCGATCACGGTCCAGGACATCAACGTCCTGTCCTCGCCGCAGAACCAGCAGTGCACCGAGAACTCCACCCAGGCCAAGGGTGACGAGGCCCTGTCGCACATCCTGGAGGACATCCCGATCCTCTCCGGCAACGGTGTCGGCAACGGCTGATCCGCAGCCGTCCCACTCGGGCCCGGGCCCTCGGCGTTCCTCCACCGAGCGGCTCGGGCTCGTCACTCTCCCGGGCACGCGGCAACGTTTCTCCACCTGTTTCCAGCCGCATTCCCCGCCGTACGCCCGACGGGCATTGCGGCATCCGGGCGGATATCCGGGAATCTTCCCGTCGAACAGTTTCGATCCCGGGCGTTCATCGTTACGTAGGACAGCGCCGGAGTCGCGAGCGATCAGTATCCGGCTCGGGCGGTCACGACAGTCGTGACCGCACATGGCTCCGCCGAGGAAAGGGACAAAAAAGTGAAGTACACCAAGGTTGCCGCAGTCGCCGCCGGAACGCTCATGGCGATGGGTGCCGCTGCGCCGGCCATGGCCGACTCGGGTGCCGAGGCCATCGCCGCGGGCTCCCCGGGCGTGCTGTCCGGCAACATCGTGCAGGTGCCGGTGCACATCCCGGTCAACGTCTGCGGTAACACCGTCAACGTGATCGGCCTGCTGAACCCGGCCTTCGGTAACACCTGCATCAACGCGTGAGCATCTGACCGGCCAGGCCCTGCGCCCGGAACCGGTCGGCCCCGGACGGCATCGGCCGCCCGGGGCCTTTGTTCTGCCCCGCCGCAAACGCTCCGCACCCTCCGGCGGGAGAAAGTCGCACGGGCGCAGTTTCCCGTACGCGGCCTGATCGTTATCCCTGAGGAAAGCGGCAGAAGTCACAGGTAAAGAAAGCTTGTGTGCGGCACGGAGACGTGACCGAAGCAGACGCCGCGCAGAAGGGAACCAGAAAAGTGAAGTACGCGAAGACCGCCGCACTCGTTGTCGGTTCCGTGGCTGCCCTTGGAACGGCCGCTCCCGCCTTCGCCGTTACTACGCCCACCGCCCCCAGCTTCAGCCTCGACGGCGGCCTCAACCAGGTGATGGCCAGTGCCCCGCAGGTCGTGAACCCGCTGGTGGGCACGGTCGCCGAGACCGCCGGGACGGTCTCCGAGGACGGCACGGTCGGCAAGCTGGCGGGCCAGGCGACCGGTGCGGTCGAGGGCGCCGCTCCGCTGCTCGGCGGAGTTCCCCTCGGCGGCTGACCGCTGTGGCACGACCGTTCCCCCTGGTTCCATCCCTGACCCGTTATCACTCCCCAGAAGGGCTCTTTCATGTTCAAGAAGATCATGGCCTCCGCAGCGGTTGCCGTCTCCGTCGTCGGCGTCTCCGCCGCGGCCGCCCCGTCCGCCATGGCCATCGCCAACGACGGCGGCACCACGACGGTCAACGGCAACGGTGCCTCGCAGGCCTACGGCAACTCCGAGACCCACGGTGACTGGAGCCCGCAGTTCGCGCTGATCCAGGGCTCGCTGAACAAGCCCTGCATCGCCCTGCCGGCCAAGGCGAACCTCGGCTCGCTCGTGGGCATCGTACCGATCACGGTCCAGGACATCAACGTCCTGTCCTCGCCGCAGAACCAGCAGTGCACCGAGAACTCCACCCAGGCCAAGGGTGACGAGGCCCTGTCGCACCTGCTGAACGACATCCCGATCCTCTCCGGCAACGGTGCCGGCAACAACTGAGACCGGGTAGCCCCGGTCCGCACCGCGTGACCCGCGTGGGGCCAGTCCATCCGTACGGCGACCGTTCTCGCCGGACCGGACGGGCTGGCCCTTCGTCGTGTGCCGGCGCCTGCGGACGGACGCACGACGGTGTCTCCGGACGGGGCACCCGGTTCGGCCGGATGCCGTAGCACCGGCTGACGATCCGCGTCGGGCCGGGTAGGGCCTCTGCATGGATCCGTACGACAGTCAGACCTCGCAGAGCAGAGAGCCGTGGCCCGCGCCGGGCGGCACACCGATCTACGACCGGCTCGTCGCCGACTGGCAGGCGGCCGGACGCGGCCACCCGTCGGCCGGACCGCGTCAGGAGCCCGCCCCCCGCCGCGGCGGGGGATTCGTACCGGCGGCACGCACCTCGGACGAGGCCTCCGGCGGCTGAGGCTTGGGGGAACCGGGCAGTGGCGTCGACCTTGCGCTGGAACGAACCCATTTGAGTGGTACTGCGCAACCGATCGGGCCCTCCGGCAGTTGATCAGTACGTTCCACAACGGGACGCTCCGAAAGGTGAAGTTGATGAAGAAGATGATGGCCGGCGCTGCAGTGGCCGTGTCCCTGCTCGGTCTGTCCGCAGTCGCGGCTCCCACGGCCATGGCGATCGGTAACGACGGTGGCACCACCACCGTCAACGGCAACGGTGCCGAGTCGGAGATCGGCAACGCCGAGACCGAAGGCGACTGGAGCCCGCAGAACCAGCTCGTCCAGGGCACCCTGAACAAGCTCTGCGTCGGCCTGCCCGCCAAGGTCAACGTCGGTTCGCTCGTGGGCATCGTGCCGATCACGGTCCAGGACATCAACGTCCTGTCCAACCCGCAGAACCAGCAGTGCACCGACAACTCCACCCAGGCCAAGGGTGACGAGCCGCTGTCGCACATCCTGGACGACATCCCGGTCCTCTCGGGCAACGGCGTCGGCAACAACTGACGCGGCACAGCCTGACGTTCCGAGCGCGGGCGGTCCAGGGGTCACTCCCGGGGCCGCCCGCCCTCGTTGTCACGGCACCGCGCCCGTCGCGGCAGCGGACACGGCGACGCCCACCACTCCACGGGGGGTGGTGGGCGTCGCCGTGTCCGGCGTCCGGGGTGGGTGGGTCAGCCGAGGGAGCGGACCGGGAGCAGGCAGTGGGCGGCGGCGCGGACGACCTCCTCGTTCGCCGCGAAGGCCCGCAGTCGGTCCTCGCTGACCGGCTGCCCCGGAACGGCCTCCGGCCACGGGGACGTGGCGAACATGCCGTACACCTGGCCCTGCCCCAGAGCGGCCGCGAGCCACTCCGCGGGGGCGGGGTACTGCGCCTTCAGGTGAGGCATCGTCAGGACTGCCTGGCCCGCCTGTACGAGGAGCTTCGCCTGGATGCCGGGGGTCTCGGCCGCGTCCTGGATCGGGCCGCCGATCTGGAGGCCCGCCCGCTCCAGCGCGATGCGCAGCGCGTTCCGGCCGGCCTCCGGTCCGTCCTGCCCGTCGCCCAGCGAGTAGGCGAGGAGGTAGGCGGTGTCCTGGTCGGCGTCGGGCTGGCGGCTGCTCCAGCCGATCAGGATCTGGGTGCCCAACTGGGCGGGTGTGAAGGTGCCGGAAGAGGTCTGAGGTGTGGTCATGACCGGCACCCTAACGGCCACGGAACGGTCGGTATGCATGCGTATCACCCGATCGTGGGAGATCAAGGAGATGAGGGAGATCGCGGTGCAACTCCGGTGCGGACGCCGGAAAACCTGTTGACGCCGCCGGGAGCGGCGAGGCTAAGCTCGGCCGTGTAAGAACCCGGGGAATCAGAAACCGAGGATCAGGAGGTGAGGACATTGATGACTGTCGTTGCGATGGGCACTGCCCACGACCAGAAGAGCATCGTTCTCACCCCCGTGGCCACCGGCTGACCCACTTCACGTATCTCCCGCGCCGAGCGCGCGGTGCCGGGGCCACCCTGTGAAGGGTTTCCCTTGTCTTTCTCGTTTCTTCCGGTTCCGTCCTCCTCGCACCCGCTGGCTCCGTACGGCTGGGACGACGACTGGGCGGCCTCCTTCTCCCCCTATGCCCAGCAGAGTCTCGTGCCGGGACGTGTCCTGCGGGTGGACCGCGGTCAGTGCGACGTGATCACCCCCGACGGCCCGGTCCGGGCCGACACCGCGTTCGTGGTGCCGCGCGACCCGATGCGGATCGTCTGCACCGGTGACTGGGTGGCGCTCGACGCGGACGGCGACCCGCGGTTCGTACGTACGCTGCTGCCGCGCCGTACCGCCTTCGTCCGCTCGACCTCCTCGGAACGGTCCGAGGGGCAGGTGCTCGCCACCAACATCGACCACATCGTCATCTGCGTCTCGCTCGCCGTCGAGCTGGAACTCGGGCGGATCGAGCGCTTCCTCGCGCTCGCCCTGTCGAGCTCCGACGGTGCCGCGCTGCTGGGCGACGGACACGGCCCCGGGGAGCACTGGCCGGAGCCGATCGTGCTGCTCACCAAGGCCGATCTGGTGCCCGACGCGGTCACCCTGTCCCACCTCGTCCAGGACATCGAGGCCATCGCGCCAGGCGTCCAGGTGTTGCCCGTCAGCTCCACCACCGGTGAGGGGCTGGAGGTGCTCGGCGCCGTCGTCTCCGGCGGTACGAGCGTGCTCCTCGGCATCTCCGGCGCCGGCAAGTCCACCCTCGCCAACACCCTGCTCGGCCGGGACGAGATGGAGGTGCAGGCCGCCCGGGGCGTCGACGGCAAGGGCCGCCACACCACCACCACCCGCAACCTCCTCGTCCTGCCGCAGGGGGGCGTCCTCATCGACACCCCCGGGCTGCGCGGGGTGGGCCTCTTCGACGCCGGGACCGGGGTCGGCGAGCTTTTCTCCGAGATCGAGGAGCTGGCGGCCCGGTGCCGGTTCCACGACTGCGGCCACCGCAGCGAGCCCGGGTGCGCGGTCCTCGGCGCGCTGGAGGACGGCACCCTGCCCGACCGGCGGCTGGAGAGCTACCGCAAGCTGCTGCGCGAGAACCAACGGATCGTCGCCAAGACCGACGCCCGGGTGCGCTCGGAGATCCTGAAGGGCTGGAAACGCAAGGGCGCCGAGGGACGCGCGGCCATGCAGGCCAAGCGCGGCGGCAGGGTGCGGTAGCCCGACGGGCGGGCCCCGAGGGCCTGTCGTCAACCGCCGTCTGCCGGCAGCCCTTCGGGCGACGACGGCAGTTTGACGACAGGCCCTGCGTTCGACGTCCGAAAACCGCGAGTGCGGCAGCGGCGGCTGCCGCACACTGGACGGTGTGATGGACGAACGGACCAGGTACGAGGCGGTGAGCAGCCGCGACGCACGGTTCGACGGCGCGTTCTTCTTCGCCGTCGTGACCACCGGCATCTACTGCCGGCCGAGCTGCCCCGCCGTCACCCCCCGGCGCGCCAACGTGCGCTTCTACCCGACCGCAGCCGCCGCCCAGGCGGGCGGCTTCCGGGCCTGTCGGCGCTGCCGCCCCGACGCCGTGCCCGGCTCCGCCGAGTGGAACGTACGCGCCGATGTCGTCGGCCGGGCCATGCGGCTGATCGGCGACGGCGTGGTGGACCGCGAAGGCGTCCCCGGCCTCGCCGGGCGGCTGGGCTACAGCGCCCGGCAGGTCCAGCGCCAGCTCAACGCCGAGCTCGGCGCCGGACCCGTCGCGCTCGCCCGCGCCCAGCGCTCCCACACCGCCCGGGTGCTCCTCCAGACCACCGGCCTGCCGGTCACCGAGATCGCCTTCGCGGCCGGGTTCGCCAGTGTCCGCCAGTTCAACGACACCATCCGCCGGATCTACGCCCGCACCCCCAGCGCCCTGCGCGCGGAGGCCGGGACGGGGCTCGGCGGGGGCCGGGGCGCGGGGCTGCGGGCCGGGGTCCCGTTGCGGCTCGCCCATCGGGGCCCGTACGCCACCGGCGCCCTGTTCGACCTGCTGGGGGAGCGGGCCGTGGCCCGGGCCGAGGAGATGGCCGGACCGCCGGGGCGCCGCACCTACCGGCGTACCCTGCGGCTGCCGTACGGGACCGGGATCGCTGCCGTCGACGAGGCCTCGCCCGGACCGTGGCTGGAGGCCCGGATCCACCTCACCGACCTGCGCGACC
Organism: Streptomyces sp. NPDC006261; assembly: GCF_040613515.1. Lineage (NCBI taxonomy): Bacteria > Bacillati > Actinomycetota > Actinomycetes > Kitasatosporales > Streptomycetaceae > Streptomyces > Streptomyces sp. NPDC006261. The sequence goes on along the minus strand of NZ_JBEXSI010000011.1, from coordinate 135,040 downwards.
TGACCACCGCCGTACAGCGGCTGCGGCGACTGTTCGACCTGGACGCCGACCCGTACGCCGTCGACGAGGCCCTGGCCGCCGACCCGCGGCTCGCCCCGCTGGTCGCCGCTCGTCCCGGACTGCGCTCGCCGGGAGCGGCGGACCCGGAGGAGGAGGCCGTACGGGCGCTGGTGGGGCGGGAGCGGGCCGCGGAGCTGGTCGAGCGGTACGGGAAGGTGCTGGACGTGCCGTGCGGCGCGCTCACGCATGTGTTTCCCGAGCCGGGTGTCCTGGCCGGGGCCGTCCCGGAACCCGCTCTGCGCGGTCTGGCCGCCGCGCTCGCCGGCGGGGAGCTGCGGCTGGACGCGGGGGCCGACCGGGAGGAGGCGGCACGGGCGCTCGGCTCGCTGCCCGGAGTGGACCGGCGATCCGCCGCGCTGATCCGGATGCGGGCGCTCGGGGATCCGGATGTGGACCCGTACGGGACACCGGGGGCCGAGCGGTGGCGGCCGTGGCGTTCGTACGCCGTACGGCATCTGGAGGCGGCCGTCCGTCAGCCCCGGAGCAGCACGCCCAGCCAGGCCCCGGCCACCAGCAGGCAGGCGAACAGCTCCACCAGCACCGCGTAGCCCGTCGCCCGCATCACCGAGCGCGCCGATGTCCAGCCCGCGCCACGACTGCCCAGCCGCAGCCGCTCCGTCCCGTAGATCGCGCCCACGAACCCGGCGATGCCGCCGACCACGGGCACCACGAAGAACCCCACGATCCCGGCGACCCCGGCGATCATGACCGTCCGGCGGGGCGCGCCCGACTCACCCGGGCGGCGCGGCGGCAGCAGCGGCTTCAGGGCCTGGTTCACCAGCATGAGGGCCGTTGCGCCGATCAGGACGCCCCAGGCCGTCGGGGTCATGTCCGTCAGCGCCCACCACGACACCGCCGCCCAGACGATCGCCTGGCCGGGCACGCCCGGCACCAGGACCCCGACCAGGCCCAGCAGCATGACCAGGCCCACGCCGACGAGCTGCCACACACCCATCCGACCAGCCTGCCGGAGAGCGCACGGCTTCGCGCGTCAGCGCACACCCGCGACCTGCGCCGACGGCGGCCCGGTCGGAGCGGAACGGGCGACCCAGCCCCGCTCGTACGCATGCCAGCCCAGCTGGAGCCGGGTGGAGACCCCGGTCAGCTCCATCAGCCCCTTGACCCGGCGCTGCACGGTCCGCAGGCCCAGCTCCAACTGCTTGGCCACGCTGGCGTCGGTCAGCCCGGCCAGCAGCAGCGACAGGATCTCCAGATCCGTCGGATCGGGCCCTGCGCCGTCCTCGCGCACCCCGCAGCCGCCCTCACCGAGCCGCAGCGGCATGGCTTCCCGCCACACCGCCTCGAAGAGACCCATCAGCGACTCCAGCAGCCCGCTGGCGTGCACGACCAGGGCGGCGGGTTCGGCGCCGTGCGAGGTCAGCGGCACCATCGCCGTGGTCCCGTCGGCGATCACCAGCTTCGTCGGCACCCGGTCGACCACGCGGCACTGCTCGTCCCGGCTCAGCGCGGCCGACAGCTCCAGGATCCCCGACGGCAGCGACAGCACCTCGCGCTCGACGACCACCCGGTAGGCCACCCCGCGCGAGGCCGCCCGCTCCTCGGACCCGTTCTCCACGCCGGTCACCGCGACCGGCTTGCCGGTCACCAGGGCGCACACCTCGGACGCAGCCCCCAGCTGCAACTGGTGGAAGCGCTGGGCGACCGCCGCCGACCCGGTCACCACCTCCACCAGATCGTGTACCTCGGGCTCGCTCGCCTCCGCCCGGTACTCCGCGGCCAGCAGCGCCGACGCCAGCTCCGCCTGCTCCAGCTCGTGGCGCTGCTGGATGAGCAGGGCGCCCAGCGCCACGCCCGGCGGGGCCGCCACCCAGCGGCCCGGGCGGGCCGAGGACTGTGCGGCCAGACCCTGCTGCTCCAGCCGCCGCAGCACCCGCTCGGCGTCCGCCTCCGGGAGGGACAGCCGGTGCGCGAGATCGGAGAGCTCCGCCGCCCCCGCCCCCACCAGCGCGCGGTACGCGGCTTCCTGCCTCTCGTCGAGACCTAGTGCCCCCAGCATCTCCCGACCCTCCCCGGGTGTGGTGATCGCGCGTCGCAGCGCCCGTTCCGGCCGGCCGGCCGTGGCGGAAAAGGGCCACGGCATAAAGCCGCCGCGCACATCATCCCCTGTCTCCCTGGCCCCTCTGCCAGTCTTGCGCCACTGCGGCACCGACAACCTGCGCATCCGATGATCACACCGACCGGTCCGCCGGGCGTCCTTCCCGTGGGGGGGTGGGGCTGCCCGGCGGACCTCATGTACGAGCCACTTTTTCCTGATGTCCCGTTTTCGCGCGGCCTTCGCGGTGGACAATAAGGGCATGAGTCAGCAGGGGGAGAAGCCCGCCGCCCATGAGGACGACTGGTGGCGGAAGCTGTACGACGAGACCGCGCCGGACACCGGTCCGAGCAGTGCGCCCGACAGCCTCGACGACCGCTTCGACTCCGTGTCGGACACGGTGAGCCGGGCGGTGGGCCACCAGCGGGAGGCCGGCCCGGAGACGGCCGGGGACGCGCACGCCTGGCCGGATCGCGCTCCCGATCCCGGGCGGAGACCCGCGCCGGACACCCAGCCCGCGGAGGAGCTGCCGGCGGAGCCGAAGCCGCAGGCACGACAGGCGGAGGGGCGGCAGCCGGAGCCGAGACAGGACCCCCGCACGGCCTGGGACCCGCCCCGGGAGCAGGCGCCGGACGAGGAGCCGGAGCTGACGTCGTACGAGGCACCCCGCCCCGCGCGGGCGCAGTCCCCGCTCCCCGCTCCCACCGCCGTCCCCGGCCCCCGTAACGCCCTCCCCCCTCCCTGGGAAGCGCCCACCGGCCCGCCCGGCCCCCGCACCTTCGCCGTGCCGAAGCCGCCCGCGCCCGAGCCGCCGCCCGCCCCGCCCGCAGCCGGACCCGCCACCGTGCCCGACCCCAGCGCCCTGCACGGACTTCCCCCGGACTGGGCCGCGAGCGACGCCCCGGCCGATGGCGGAGGCGGGGCCCGGCCCCTCGTCGACCACCTGGGAGACCGACCGCCCACCTACGACGCCGAGCCCGCCGCCCTGCCCGGCGCCACCTCGGAGAACCTGGAGGCCCTGGTCCCCGACACCGTGCTGGACGGCGCCCGGTACGGCACGTACACCCTGCGGGCCGCCTCCGTCCGCGGCGACTCCGCCCGGTTCCGCGGTGAGCCCCGGCGCGACGCGCTGCTCACCGCCCGGTTCGGGGCGGCGGAGAGCGCCCTCGTGCTCGTCGCCGTGGCCGGGGGCGTACGGGCCGGCGAGGGGGCGCATCTCGCGGCGGCCGACGCCTGCCGCTGGATCGGCGGCGCGGTGGCCCGCAGTCACGCCCGGCTCTCCCAGGACATAAGGGCGGGGCGCCGGGCCGACCTGAAGTCGGGGCTGCACCGGCTCACCGACCGGACATACGGCAAGCTCCGGGCGCGGGCCGCCGAACTCGGCCTGGAACCGGGGGAGTACACGACCAGCCTGCGCTGCCTGCTGCTCTCCGCCGACCCCGACTGCCGTACCCGGGTCTTCTTCGGCGTCGGCAGCGGCGGCCTGTTCCGGCTCCGCGACGGGCTCTGGCAGGACCTGGAACCCGCGATTGCGCAGGAGCACTCCTCATCCGGTGGAGGCGTGAGCGAGGAGGGGCCGGACGGAGACCGGCTGACCATGGACCTCCAGATCACCACGCCCCCGTCCCCGTACAGCGACGGCCCCGCCCCGCCGCCCGCCGAACTCTTCCGCTTCCGGGCCTCCGTGGCCCGCCCGGGCGACACGCTGCTGCTCTGCAGCAACGGGTTCGCCGAGCCGATGCGCGGCGAACCGGAGCTTCCCGACGAGCTCGCCGAGCGCTGGGGTCCGCCGGGGCCGCCCGGACTGCCCGCCTTCCTCGCCGACACGCAGCTCCGGATCAAGGGGTACGCCGACGACCGCACGTGCGCGGCCGTCTGGGAGGCGTAACCGCGCACGCCATGGGTTGATGGACTCCGCAGGCCGTACATCCGGCCGATGTTTCGGCCTCCGGAGTCCGGACAACCGACAGTGCACGGAGCACGGGGCAAGGGAAGGGCGCGCACCCATGGCCAAGCAGAACGTAGCGGAGCAGTTCGTCGACATCCTCGCCAGGGCGGGCGTCAAGCGCCTGTACGGCGTCGTCGGCGACAGCCTGAACCCCGTCGTGGACGCCATTCGGCGCAACTCTGCCATCGACTGGATCCATGTCCGGCACGAGGAGAGCGCCGCCTTCGCGGCCGGAGCCGAGGCGCAGACCACCGGGAACCTGGCGGCCTGCGCCGGCTCCTGCGGGCCGGGCAACCTGCACCTCATCAACGGCCTGTACGACGCGCACCGCTCCATGGCACCGGTCCTCGCCCTCGCCTCGCACATCCCCTCCAGCGAGATCGGGCTCGGCTACTTCCAGGAGACCCATCCGGAGCTGCTCTTCCAGGAGTGCAGCCACTACAACGAGATGATCTCCAACCCGGAGCAGATGCCACGCCTCCTCCAGAGCGCCATCCAGCACGCCATCGGCCAGGGCGGCGTCAGTGTCGTGACGATGCCGGGCGACATCGCCTCCAAGCCCGCCCCCGAGAAGACCGCCGAGCACGCCCTGGTCACCTCACGGCCCACCGTGCGCCCGGGGGACGACGAGATCGACACGTTCTGCCGGATGGTGGACGAGGCCGAACGGGTGACGTTGTTCTGCGGCAGCGGCACCGCGGGCGCGCACGCCGAGGTGATGGAGTTCGCCGAGAAGGTGAAGTCCCCGGTCGGGCACGCACTGCGCGGCAAGGAGTTCATCCAGTACGACAATCCGTATGACGTCGGCATGAGCGGGCTGCTCGGCTACGGCGCCGCGTACGAGGCGACCAATGAGTGCGACCTGCTGATCCTGCTCGGCACGGACTTCCCGTACAACGCGTTCCTTCCGGACGATGTGAAGATCGTCCAGGTCGACGTCCGCCCCGAACACCTGGGCCGGCGCTCCAAGCTGGACCTCGCGGTGTGGGGCGATGTGCGCGAGACGCTGCGCTGTCTGACGCCCCGGGTGCAGCCCAAGAGCGACCGCAAGTTCCTCGACCGGATGCTGAAGAAGCACGCCGACGCGCTGGAGGGTGTCGTCAAGGCGTACACCCGCAAGGTCGAGAAGCACACCCCGATCCATCCCGAGTACGTCGCCTCCGTCCTCGACGAGATGGCGGACGAAGACGCGGTGTTCACCGTCGACACCGGGATGAACAACGTATGGGCCGCTCGCTATCTGACGCCCAACGGCAAGCGGCGGGTGATCGGTTCCTTCTCCCACGGTTCGATGGCCAACGCGCTCCCGCAGGCGATTGGCGCCCAGTTCGTCGACCGGAACCGGCAGGTCGTGGCGATGTCGGGCGACGGCGGATTCTCCATGCTGATGGGCGACTTCCTCACCCTCGTCCAGTACGATCTGCCGGTGAAGGTGGTGCTGTTCAACAACTCCTCGCTGGGCATGGTGGAGCTGGAGATGATGGTCGGCGGGATGCCGGCCTACGGCACCACCAACAAGAACCCGGACTTCGCCGCCGTGGCCCGCGCCTGCGGGGCGTACGGGGTGCGGGTCGAGAAGCCCAAGCAGCTGCAGAGCGCGCTGAAGGACGCCTTCAAGCACAAGGGACCCGCGCTCGTCGACGTGGTGACCGACCCCAACGCGCTCTCCATCCCGCCGAAGATCAAGGCCGACATGGTCACCGGCTTCGCGCTCTCGGCGAGCAAGGTCGTGCTGGACGGCGGCGTGGGCCGGATGCTGCAGATGGCCCGCTCCAACCTCCGTAACGTGCCCCGTCCTTGACGGGCTCCCCGCTCCTGGTGCGCCCCCGGCGCTGCCCCGAGCGCCTCTGAAGGCGTACAGGGGGAGAAGTCTCCCCGTGCGCCCCCCGCTGCCTCTGCCTGTGCCCTTCTTGCCGGACCGACAAGCGTGACCGTGTGCGTACAGGGGCATGCATCCCGTGAGGCCGTTCGACGGATGGCCGGGACAGGGGAGGTCCGATCGCTGTGCGGGCGGGGGAAATGGTGAAGCGTCAGAAGAGGGCTCAGGCCGGCGAGGGGCGCGGTCCTCAGGGGCGGAGACCGGGCGTGACGGCGCAGCAGCCGGCCCGGATGCGCCGCAGGGTCGGTCATACGGAAAGGTCGGCGGTGGGGGAAGTCCGGCGCGAGCTGCGGGAGTTCCTGCGACAGCGCTCAGGCCCCGAGCAGGTGGAGGCGGCGGAGCTGCTGCTGAGCGAGCTGGTGACCAACGCGCTGATCCACACCCGGCACGGGGCCGTGGTCACCGCGACGGCGACGCCCGCGGCGCTGCGGGTGGAGGTCCAGGACTTCGAGGCGGACCTGCCCGCGCCGTACGTACCGAACGCCGACGACGGTACGCACGGCCGGGGGCTGATCCTGGTGCAAAGTCTGGCCGACGCCTGGGGAGTCGAGGCGCGGGCCCTGGGCAAGGTGGTCTGGTTCGAGCTGCGCGGTGAGAGGGTCTGAACAGCTGCCCTCGGACGCCTGTCGAGGTCTCTCACCGCGGTGCGTGCGGGTCATGAACCCGCGCGCTCAGCCGAACTGCTGCTCCAGATCCTTCAGTTTCTGTTCCAGCGAGTCGAGCCGGGGGAGTGTCTGGGTGTCGTCCTCAGTGGTGAGGTCGACCGGCCGTGCGTCACTTCCCGGGTTCGAAGGGCCAAGGCTCTTCGAGCTCGAACCGTCCGCCGGCTGCTTCGGGCCGACGGCTTGCAGGGATGGCCGGGGTCGCAGAGGCAGCTGACCCGGCTCTGCTATGGCAGGCTCCGCGACGGGCGGCGCCGCGCCCCCCGAAGCCGGGGCGAGGGCCGGGACGTCCACCTGGTGGCCCAACCGGCCGCCGCGGCCCCAGGCCCGGTTCTGCCGGTTCAGGGCTTTGATGCGGGCCCGGTCCAGCTTCTCCTGATCGCGCCGGCGCAGCCGGTCCTGTTCCCGCTCCCTGCGGTCCTCCCGCACCTCGTCCACCGCCTCGTCCAGCGTGCGGACGCCCTCCAGGAGCATCAGCGACCAGGCGCCGAAGGTCTCCCGGGGGGCCCGCAGCCAGCGGACGATGCGGATCTGCGGCAACGGACGGGGCACCAGGCCCTGTTCGCGCAGCGCGGCCCGGCGGGTCTGCTTCAGGGCGCGGTCGAAGAGCACCGCGGCCGAGAGGGACATCCCCGCGAAGAAGTGCGGGGCACCCGCGTGGTCCACGCCCCGCGGGGCATGGACCCAGTTGAACCAGGCGGCGGCCCCGGCGAACGTCCACACCAGCAGCCGGGAGCCGAGCGCCGCGTCTCCGTGGCTCGCCTCCCGTACGGCCAGCACGGAACAGAACATCGCGGCGCCGTCCAGTCCGAACGGGACCAGGTACTCCCAGCCCCCGGTGAGGTTCAGGTTCTGCCGGCCGAAGCCGACGAGCCCGTGGAAGGAGAGCGCGGCGGCGACGGCCGCGCAGCAGAACAGCAGGACGTAACTGGCGGTGGCGTACAGCGCCTCCTTGCGCCTGCGGCGTTCCTCGCTGCGTTCCCAGCTGTCGTCGGCCGCGGCCTTGCCGGCGGCACGCTTGCCGCGTGCGACCACCGTCACCGCCGCCATGACCCCGACGAGCAGCACGGCGCCCGGAAGCAGCCAGTCAAGCGATATGTCGGTCAGTCTCATGCGCGGTCCCTTGCGTCACGTAGGGCGTTTCGTGCGCCATCGTGACGGAATTCCCGTCCCGCTCCGCGGGTTTCGGGACAAGAGCACGCCATGGGGGTGGGAGAGGCTATCGATGGGTGGAATCTTCCCGAACCACCGCTCGGTTCCACCGAGTTGTGTTCGATTCCACGTCATCCGGACGGGCGGTGTGGATGAGGTGCGGATCAGGAAGCGGTGGCGAGCTTCCGTACCCGGTCCGCGTCACAGGTGCGCGGGCAGGTCACACAGGTGTCCTCGGGACGCAGGGTGTAGAAGAGGCAGCAGCTCGCCCGGTCCCGGGTCGGCAGTGACTGCCCCTCGGGTCCGGTCAGCTCACGGAAGCCCGCGGTGCCGACGTACGGCTTCGTGGTGCCGGGGAGCAGCAGCTCCAGCTCGGCCATCGCGCGGCGCTCCTCGCCGAGCAGGTGAGCGATGTACCAGAGGCCTTCGACGATCTCGTCCGTCGCCATCCCCCACAGCGCCCGCTTTCCTCGCCGCATGCGCGGTCCGAACCCCGTCAGCACCGGTTCCAGGTGCTCGGTGAGGGCGGCCAGCACCTCGGCCCGCAGCGCTGCCTCGTCCGGGACCACCCGGGCGCCGGGCAGGGACGCGGCCGGGTCGTCCGGCAGGCAGGCGAACTCGCGGACCCGCACGGTGAAGTGCCCCAGCGCCCGTTGGAAGGCGACGTCCTCGACGGGGATACGCGGCACCCGGCGGTGCAGGAACCAGGGCACGGTCACCAGCAGGCAGGCGGGCCAGGCGTACCGGTGGAGGCCGAAGCTGGCCACCACGTCGGGGCGGGCCTGCTGCCCGTAGTCCCGCAGCACCTGGGCGTTGTCCCAGGCCAGGAAGGTGTCCACGGCCGGTCCGCCGGCGGCCAGCTCGGCCGCGCCGACCCAGCCGGCGCCCAGGGGGGCGGGCACGCCGTCGTCGAGCACATCGGCGCGCAGTCCGGGGAAGACCTCGGTCAGGCGGGCGTACGCGGCGGTCACGGGGGACGTCGCGGCGCCGGCGAGCAGCGGAGTGAGGGTCATGCAGGGACCACCGAATCGGGATCGTTTGCAGGTAAGGCTAACCTTACCCGATGCGATCGATGTTTGAACTGCGGCCTCCTCCCTCTATCGTGCACCGGGGGGCCGGGCGCACGCGAGCCGGCCCGCACGGCAGGCCGAGGAGGTCCGGGTGGAGCAGCGCAGCGCGCGCGAGGGCGTACGGCCGCCGTACGCGCCCGGCGTGTCCGCGGGTACCCCGGCGACCGGCCGGGTGCCCGAACAGACGCGCGTCGGCCGTCCGCAGGACATGGACGGGGCCCGGGGCGAGCACACCCACAGCGAGCCACCCGCCCCGCGTGTGATCCGTCACTCCGTCCGGGGCCAGATCCTTCAGGCCCTGCGCGCCGCCCTCGTCGACGGCGAGCTGACCCCGGGCCAGGTCTACTCCGCCCCCGCGCTCGGCGCCCGCTTCGGGGTCTCCGCGACCCCGGTGCGCGAGGCGATGCAGCAGCTGGCCACCGAAGGCGCCGTCGAGGTGGTGCCGAACCGCGGCTTCCGGGTCAGCGAACGCGGGCCCCGCGAGCTGGCGGAGCTGGCCGAGGTACGGGCCCTGATCGAGGTGCCGGTGATGCTGCGGCTGGCCCGCACCGTTCCGGCGGACCGGTGGAGCGCGCTGCGTCCGCTGGCCGACGCGACCGTCACGGCGGCCGCTGTGGGCGACCGGGCGAGCTACGCCGAGTGCGACCGGATCTTCCACCGCGCGGTCCTCACCCTGGCGGGCAACGAGCAACTGGTCGCGATCGCCGACGAGCTGCACCGCCGCGCGCAGTGGCCGCTGGTCGCGGGCCCCGCCGGCCGCCGGGCCGACCTGCTGGCGGACGCCGCCGAGCACACCGCGCTGCTCGACGCCCTGATCGCCCAGGACCTGGCCGTCGTCCAGGCCCTGGTACGGGAGCACTTCACGGGCGCGGACGGCTGACCGGGCCGCGCGGGCGTGCGCCCCGCCCCCGCCGGCCGGGCGCACGTGCGCCGACCGGTGCTCAGGTGGCCGCTGCCGGCCGCGGCCCCGGGACCCCGATGTGCGGCGCCAGCCACGTCGGCACCCCGCCGAGCAGCCGGAACAGCCGCCCCGCCTCCGCACGCAGCCGGGCCGCCTCCGCCTCGGGCTCGGCCTCCGCCAGGGAGATCAGCGCCGGGGCCGTACCCACCAGGTAGCCCAGCTCCTCGCGGATCCGGAGCGACTCGGAGAAACCGTGCCGCGCCTCGGCCAGCTCACCCTCCTGGAGCGCCAGGGACGCGAGGTGGCGCCAGGTGAAGGAGAGCAGCAGCTCGTCGCCGCGCGCGGCCGCCCCGGCGTGTGCCCTGCGGTACGCCGCGCGGGCCGACTGCGGGGAGTCCGCGATGTACTGGGCGATCAGCCCGCGCCGGAAGTCCAGCAGTGGCCGTCCGGGGGCGGCCGGCGCCAGCAGCGCCGCCGCCCGGCTCAGCGCGACGCTCGCCTCGTCCGCCCGGTCCCGTACGCCCAGCAGGGTCGAGGCGTAGGCGAGATGGCCCCGCTCGCATGCGGCCCCGCCGCGCTCGTCGTCGGTGCGGGCCAGCGCCTCCGCGCTCCGCAGCGCGTCCTCGGCGTCGGTCCAGCCCTCGCCGGTGTAGAGACATCGCTCGGTCAGCAGGGCGGTGCGCTGGAGCGCCGCCGCCGGGTCGCCCGTCGCATGCGGCTCCAGCAGGGCGGCGGCGTCCGTCCAGCAGGCGCGGGACCGCAGCCGCCATACCGCTGTCTGGAGCGGCGGATCGTCATCTGCTGTCGTTCCGGAACCAGACATGGCGGTATCCGCCACATTGCCCTCCCCGAGCGCGCCATTGTGCTGTTGAGTACCGCCGAATCTCAGCACGGAATGGCACGCCGGGCCAAGGGGTCCGACCGATGTCAGGTGAAGGAATTCACAAACAGGGGGAGCGGCCCGCCCTCCGGCGGGGCCCGGGGGTCAGCTCATCCGCAGGGCGAGGAAGAAGTCGAGCTTGTCCTCAAGACGCGAAAGGTCACGGCCCGTCAACTGCTCGATCCGCCCGACGCGGTAGCGCAGTGTGTTGACGTGGAGGTGCAGCCGGGCCGCGCAGCGGGTCCAGGAGCCGTCGCAGTCCAGGAAGGCCTCCAGCGTCTCGATCAGCTCCGCGCGGTGGCGCCGGTCGTAGTCGCGCAGTGGGTCCAGCAGCCGGGCGGTGAAGGCGCGGCGGACGTCGTCGGGGACGAACGGCAGCAGCAGCACGTGCGAGGCCAGCTCGTGGTGGCCGGCCGCGCAGACCCGCCCCGGACGGGCCGCCGCCACGCGGCGGGCGTGCCGGGCCTCCTCCAGCGCGCCGCGCAGCCCTTCGGCCGAGTGCACGGCCGCGCTGACACCCAGTGTCAGCCGCCCGTCGTCGGCGAGCCCCGCCGAGAGCGGTTCGCGTACGGCGGCGAGCAGCGCGTCGGCGTGCAGCGCGGGGTCCTGCGCCGCGGTGGCTTCCGCGGTGTGCGGCCCCTTACCGGTCTCCCGTCCCTTACCGCCCTCGGGCACGGCCGCGTCGTCCGCGTCGTCGCTGGGGCCGCCTACCGTCCCGGGGAGGGGTGCGGGCACGGCCGGCAGCGGTACGAGGGCGATGGCCTCCTCGCCCGTGTGGGCGACGGCGATGCGGTCGGCGGAGTCGGGGCCGCTGACCGCCGGGTCGACGAGGATCTCCTCCAGCAGGGCCTGGGCGACCGGTCCGCCCGCGACATCGCCCGGGACGCCCGCCGGTCCCGCCGTGCCGGCGGCGGTCCAGTCGACCCGGGCCACCACGACCTGCCACTGCGGGGCCACCCCCAGGCCCGGCAGCAGGACCGGGGCGGCGACCCGGAGCCTGGCGGCGATCTCGGCCGGGGCAGCGCCCGCCTGGACCAGCTCCAGGACCTCCTGGGCGAGTCGGCGGCGTACCGTACGGGCCGCGTCACGGCGGTCGCGCTCGACGGCGATCAGCTGGGTGACGCCCTGGAGCAGGTCCAGCCGGGCGGCGGGCCAGTCCGAGGCGTCCGCCTCGACGGCCAGCAGCCAGTCGGAGAGCACCGACTCCCGGACGTCACGGGCGGCCGGGACCGCACCCCGGCCGGCGCTGCGGATGGGGAAGAGCGAATACGTCGTACCGGCGATGGCCGCCCGGTGCGGCCCCCGGCGGCCGGTGCGGGTCGCCGCCAGGTGGTGCCCGGCCAGGGCCGCTCCCAGCGGGCCGGGCAGCGGGGCGCCCGCCCCGGCGATCTGGCGGCCGGTGGGGGAGAGGACCCAGGCCCGCAGGTCCAGGTCGGAGGTGAGGAGGTCCAGGACCACCTCGGGGCCGCCGCCCGCCGGGCCCGAGGTCATCAGCCGGCGGTGCCGGTCCACCACGGCCGCCAGGTCTCCCGCCCGCTCACCGGAGACCTGGCGCACGACATGCTCGGTGATCGTCGCGAACGCCACGGTCTCGTTCACGGCGAAGAGCGGCAGGCGGTGCTGGAGGCACGCCTCCACCAGGTCGGCGGGGACGTCACCGAGCTCCGCCTCGCCCGCCGCGAGCCCGGCCACCCCGGCGCCCGCCAGGATCCGGACGAACGGCTCGGAGTCGCTCGCGTCCCGGCGCCAGGCCAGCCCCGTCAGCACCAGCTCGCCGCCGGAGAGGTAGCGGCTGGGGTCACGCAGGTCGGTCGTCATGACGCCCCGGACCGTGCGGTCCAGCTCGTCCTCGCCGCCGAGCAGCCGCAGGCCCAGCGCGTCGGTCTCCAGCAGTGCGCGCAGCCGCATCTCGTCGCCGCCGATCTTTTCCGTAGGGATGGGAGCAGGTGGGTGAAGCCGGGAAGGGGTGGGGGACCACAGGGGTGAACGGGTACCTGTGAATTGCGGCGAGGTTACTGATGCCCGCCATTCGTTCGAATCTACAAGACGAGGACGGAGACCAGCCAACTCCTTCAGTGTTTCGGTGACTGCACCCACCGGGTCCTGGCTTGTGTACTGGGCCACACACCACATGAACACCACATGAACGAGCCACACGAGCCAGTCGAGGGCCGGCCGTCCCCAGCCCCAGCGAACGACCCGATTGAGAAGAAGAGAGCCACTCATGGACTTCCTTCGCCCCGCCAGCTGGGAGGAGGCGCTCGCCGCCAAGGCCGAGCACCCCACGGCTGTGCCCATCGCGGGCGGCACGGATGTGATGGTCGAGATCAACTTCGACCACCGGCGGCCCGAGTACCTCCTGGACCTGAACCGCATCGATGAGCTGTCCGAGTGGGAGGTGGGCCAGGAGAGCGTAAGGCTCGGCGCCTCAGTCCCGTACAGCGCCATCATGGATCACCTGCGTACCGAACTGCCGGGCCTGGCACTGGCCTCGCACACCGTCGCCTCCCCGCAGATCCGCAACCGCGGCGGTGTCGGAGGCAACCTGGGCACCGCGTCGCCCGCCGGTGACGCCCACCCGGCGCTGCTCGCCGCAGGGGCCGAGGTGGAGGCCGAATCCGTACGCGGAACGCGGCTGATTCCTATCGACGCTTTCTACACAGGCGTCAAGCGCAACGCCCTGGAGCCGGACGAGCTGATCCGCGCCGTGCACATCAGGAAGGCCGACGGGCCCCAGCAGTACTCCAAGGTCGGGACCCGCAACGCGATGGTCATCGCCGTCTGCGCCTTCGGCCTCGCCCTGCACCCCGAGACCCGCACCGTGCGCACCGGCATCGGCTCCGCCGCTCCGACGCCCGTCCGGGCCAAGGAGGCCGAGGCCTTCCTGAACGCCGCACTCGAAGAGGGCGGGTTCTGGGAGAGCGGAAAGATCATCACCCCCGCGCTCGCCAAGCAGTTCGCCGCGCTCGCCTCGGGCGCCTGCAACCCGATCGACGACGTACGGGGCACGGCGAAGTACCGCAGGCACGCGGTCGGCATCATGGCCCGCCGCACGCTCGGCTGGACCTGGGAGCAGTACCGCGGCGCGGGCCGCACGCTGGAAGGAGCTGCGTAACCATGCGAGTCAATTTCACGGTCAACGGCCGTCCGCAGGAAGCCGACGACGTGTGGGAGGGCGAGTCCCTTCTTTACGTGCTGCGGGAGCGTATGGGGCTGCCCGGTTCCAAGAACGCCTGCGAGCAGGGCGAGTGCGGTTCCTGCACGGTCCGCCTCGACGGCGTCCCCGTCTGTTCGTGCCTCGTCGCCGCCGGCCAGGCCGAAGGCCGCGAGGTCGTCACCGTCGAGGGCCTGGCCGACTACGCCAAGCACCGCGAGGACGCCCACCCCGGCGGCGGCTGCGCCTCCGGCGCCTGCGGCACCACCCTGGACGCCGCCAAGCGCTGGCAGTCCAAGCCCACCGACGGCCGGGCCGGCGAAGCCGCCGAGCTCTCCCCGATCCAGCAGGCGTTCATCGACGCCGGAGCCGTCCAGTGCGGCTTCTGCACACCCGGCCTGCTGGTCGCCGCCGACGAACTGCTGGAGAATACCCCCTCCCCGTCCGACCAGGACATCCGTGAGGCGCTCTCCGGCAACCTGTGCCGCTGCACGGGTTACGAGAAGATCCTCGACGCGGTCCGCCTCGCGGCCGCCCGCCAGGAAGAGGCGGTCCAGTCATGACGACGCACCCCGAAGCCACGACGCGGCCCAGCGCCCCGACGCCTCCGAACGCCCGGGCCGTCCCGGCCGGAACCCCCACCAAGATCACCCAGGGTTCGCCCACCAAGGGCGGCATCGGCGAGTCCACGCTCCGCCCCGACGGCACCCTGAAGGTCACCGGGGAGTTCGCGTACTCCTCCGACATGTGGCACGAGGACATGCTGTGGGGCCAGACGCTGCGCTCCACCGTCGCGCACGCCGAGATCGTCTCCATCGACACCTCCGAGGCCCTGGCCACGTCCGGCGTCTACGCCGTGCTGACCTACGACGACCTGCCCGCCGAGATGAAGAACTACGGCCTGGAGATCCAGGACACCCCGGTTCTCGCCCACGGCAAGGTCCGCCACCACGGTGAGCCGGTCGCCATCGTCGCCGCCGACCACCCGGAGACCGCGCGCCGCGCCGCCGCCAAGATCAAGATCGAGTACCGCGAGCTGCCCGTCATCACCGACGAGGCCTCCGCGACCGCTCCCGACGCCGTGCTCGTGCACGAGGGCCGCGACGACCACCACATCGGTCACGTCCCGCACCCCAACATCGTGCACCGCCAGCCGATCATCCGCGGCGACGCCGACGAGGCCGCCAAGCGCGCCGACGTCATCGTCACGGGCGACTACACCTTCGGCATGCAGGACCAGGCTTTCCTCGGCCCCGAGTCCGGCCTCGCCGTGCCGTCCGAGGACGGCGGCGTCGAGCTGTACGTCGCCACCCAGTGGCTGCACTCGGACCTCGGCCAGATCGCCCCCGTCCTCGGCCTGCCCGAGGACAAGGTCCGGATGACGCTCTCCGGCGTCGGCGGGGCCTTCGGCGGCCGCGAGGACATCTCGATGCAGATCCACGCATGCCTGCTGGCGCTCCGTACCGGCAAGCCGGTCAAGATCGTCTACAACCGGTTCGAGTCCTTCTTCGGCCACGTCCACCGGCACCCGGCGAAGCTCCACTACGAGCACGGCGCCACCAAGGACGGCAAGCTCACGCACATGAAGTGCCGCATCGTCCTGGACGGCGGCGCCTACGCCTCCGCCTCCCCGGCGGTCGTCGGCAACGCCTCCTCGCTCTCGGTCGGCCCGTACGTCATCGAAGACGTCGACATCGAGGCGGTCGCGCTCTACACCAACAACCCGCCCTGCGGCGCGATGCGCGGCTTCGGCGCCGTCCAGGCGTGCTTCGCCTACGAGGCGCAGATGGACAAGCTCGCCGCGAAGCTGGGCATGGACCCGGTCGAGTTCCGGCAGCTCAACGCCATGGAACAGGGCACCCTGCTGCCCACCGGACAGCCCTGCGACTCGCCGGCCCCGGTCGCCGAGCTGCTGCGCCGCGTCAAGTCCCGGCCGCTGCCGCCCGAGCAGCAGTGGCTGGCGGCGGGCAGCGAAGGCACCTCCATCGACGTGCGGGCACTGCCCGGCGGGCTCTCCAACACCACCCACGGCGAAGGCGTCGTCCGGGGCATCGGCTACGCGGTCGGCCTGAAGAACGTCGGCTTCTCCGAGGGCTTCGACGACTACTCCACCGCCCGCGTGCGGATGGAGGTCATCAACGGTGAGGCGGTCGCCACCGTGCACACCGCGATGGCCGAGGTCGGCCAGGGCGGCGTCACGGTCCACGCCCAGATCGCCCGTACCGAACTCGGCGTCAACCAGGTCACCATCCACCCCGCCGACACCCGCGTCGGCTCCGCCGGATCCACCTCGGCCTCCCGCCAGACGTACGTCACCGGCGGTGCGGTCAAGAACTCCTGCGAAGCCGTACGGGAGAAGGTCCTGGAGCTCGGCCGCACCAAGTTCGGCACGTACCACCCGGCCTGGGCCACCGCCGAGCTCCTCCTGGAGGGCGGCAAGGTCGTCACCGACGGCGGCGAAGTCCTCGCCGACGTGGCCGACGTCCTGGAGGACGAGGCGATCGACATCGAGCTGGAGTGGCGCCACCGGCCCACCGAGGCGTTCGACCTGCGCACCGGACAGGGAAACGGCCACGTCCAGTACTCCTTCGCCGCGCACCGCGCGGTCGTCGAGGTCGACACCGAGCTCGGCCTGGTCAAGGTCATCGAACTGGCCTGCGCCCAGGACGTCGGCAAGGCGCTCAACCCG
Source organism: Streptomyces sp. NPDC006261 (assembly GCF_040613515.1). Taxonomy (NCBI): domain Bacteria; kingdom Bacillati; phylum Actinomycetota; class Actinomycetes; order Kitasatosporales; family Streptomycetaceae; genus Streptomyces; species Streptomyces sp. NPDC006261. Next base: position 118,592 of record NZ_JBEXSI010000011.1, on the reverse strand, counting down.
CTCTCCGTCCTCGGCCAGATCCAGGGCGGCACCCTCCAGGGCATGGGGGTCGCCGTGATGGAGGAGATCATCGTCGACCCGAAGACCGCGAAGGTGCGCAACCCGTCCTTCACGGACTACCTGCTCCCCACGATCCTCGACACGCCGACCATCCCGGTCGACGTGCTCGAACTCGCCGACGAGCACGCCCCGTACGGGCTGCGCGGCATCGGCGAGGCACCCACCCTGTCGTCGACCCCGGCCGTCCTCGCGGCGATCCGGAACGCGACGGGACTGGAGCTCAACAGGACCCCGGTACGCCCCGAGCACCTCACCGGTACCTGAGAACGGGTACCTGAGAACCGGTACCTGAAGGCCCGCCGGGTGACCTCCCACCGGTCGTCATCCGGCAGCCCCTGAGCGGTCCCCCCCGAACTCTCCGGGCGGTGTGCTGAGCCGAGAACGTCACACTTTTCCGCACCCCGCACCGCCCGGAGACACCAAGCACCGCACCGCTCGCGGTTCTTCGCCGTACGCAGGCGCACAGCAGCGCACGGCAGCGCCTCACGGATCATCCGCGCCGTCGGCACATCCGTATCTGCTTCAACAGTTCGTCCCGGCCGTCCCCGGGTCGTGCAGCCGACGCAGTCATCCCAAATCCCGCATTCAGGAATCTCCAAGCGGGTGCCCCTGTGAACCTTGGGAGTCAGGCATCATGACCCAGCAGTCAGTGGAACCGAAGACCAGCGCGGAGGCCGCGGGCCCCGGCTCGCGCGTCCCCGCCGGCAGATCATGGCTCGACCGTTACTTCCACATATCCGAACGAGGCTCCACGGTCGCGCGTGAGGTGCGCGGCGGCGTCACGACCTTCATGGCCATGGCGTACATCCTCCTGCTCAACCCGCTGATCCTCGGTGGGGAGGACGTCGACGGGAACCTCCTCAGCCAGCCGGGACTGATCACCGCGACCGCCTTCGCGGCAGCGGCGACGACCCTGCTCATGGGCTTCGTCGGCAAGGTGCCCCTGGCGCTCGCCGCCGGACTCAGCGTCTCCGGTGTGCTCGCCTCACAGGTCGCGCCGAACATGACCTGGCCGCAGGCCATGGGCATGTGTGTGATCTACGGTGTGGTGATCTGCCTCCTGGTGGTCACCGGCCTCCGCGAGATGATCATGAACGCGATCCCGCTCGCGCTCAAGCACGGCATCACCATGGGCATCGGGCTCTTCATCGCCCTCATCGGCCTCTACAAGGCCGGCTTCGTCCACCAGGGCCAGGCCACCCCCGTCTCCCTCGGCCCGGCCGGTGAACTCTCCGGCTGGCCCGTCCTGATCTTCTGCGTGACCCTGCTCCTCATCTTCATGCTCCAGGCGCGCAACATCCCCGGCGCGATCCTGATCGGCATCATCGTCGGCACCCTGGTCGCCATCGTCCTCAACGCGATCATCGACATCGACACCAAGGCGTGGAGCAGCGGCCCGCCCGCCCTGGAGGGCAGCGCGGTCGCCACGCCCGACTTCTCGCTCTTCGGCAACGTCGAGTTCGGCGGCTGGGGCGACGTCGGCGTGATGACCGTCAGCATGATCGTCTTCACCCTGGTGCTGGCCGGCTTCTTCGACGCGATGGCCACCATCATCGGCGTCGGCACCGAGGCCAAGCTCGCCGACGACAAGGGCCGCATGCCGGGCCTGTCCAAGGCACTGTTCATCGACGGCGCCGGCGGCGTCATCGGCGGTGTCGCCTCGGGCTCCGGCCAGACGGTCTTCGTGGAATCGGCCACCGGAGTCGGCGAGGGAGCCCGGACCGGGCTGGCCTCCGCCGTCACCGGCCTCTTCTTCGCCGCCTGCCTCTTCTTCACCCCGCTCACCGCGATCGTGCCGACCGAGGTGGCCTCCGCCGCCCTCGTCGTCATCGGCGCGATGATGATGCAGAACGCCCGGCACGTGGACTGGAGCGACCGCTCCGTCGCCATCCCGGTCTTCCTGACCGTGGTCCTGATGCCCTTCACGTACACCATCACCACCGGTGTCGCCGCGGGTGTCATCGCGTACTCCGCCATCAAGCTCGCCCAGGGCAGGGCCCGCGAGGTCGGGGCCTTCATGTGGGGGCTGACGGTGATCTTCATCGTCTTCTTCGCCCTCAACCCGATCGAGAGCTGGCTCGGCGTCCACTGAGGCGCGCCGCCCATCCCCACTTCCCCTTGAGGAGACACGCCATGCTGGACATCGCCGAAGAGCTGCACCGGTGGGTCTCGCAGGGACGCCAGTTCGCCGTCGCCACCGTGGTGGCGGTCGGCGGCAGCGCGCCCCGGCAGCCGGGAGCCGCACTCGCCGTCGACGCCGACGGCACCGCGATCGGATCGGTCTCCGGCGGATGTGTGGAGGGCGCGGTCTACGAACTGTGCCAACAGGCCATCGAGGACGGGAAGTCCGTCCGCGAGCGCTTCGGCTACAGCGACGAGGACGCCTTCGCGGTCGGCCTGACCTGCGGCGGCGTCATCGACATCCTGGTCACACCGGTCCGGGCGGACGATCCCGCCCGCCCGGTGTTCGCCGCGGCGCTCGCGGCTGCCGCCGAGGGGGCGGCGGCCGCCCTGGCCCGCGTCACGGAGGGCCCCGAGGAGCTGCTCGGACTCCCGCTCCTGGTCCGGCCCGACGGGAGTTACGAGGGCGGGCTCGGCGGCCATCCGGCACTGGACCGGACCGCCGCGGCCGAGACCCGCGCCCTCCTGGACGCGGGCCGCACCGGGCCGCTCGCCATCGGCGCGGAGGGCTCCCGCTGCGGCCGGCCGATCCAGCTCCTGGTCGAGTCCAGCGTGCCCCCGCCCCGCATGATCGTGTTCGGCGCGATCGACTTCGCCGCCGCGCTGGTGAGGGCCGGGAAGTTCCTCGGCTACCGGGTCACCGTCTGCGACGCCCGCCCCGTCTTCGCCACCGCCGCCCGCTTCCCCGACGCCGACGAGATCGTCGTCGACTGGCCCCACCGCTACCTCGCGGGGACCACCACCGACGCCCGTACGGTGCTCTGCGTCCTCACCCACGACGCCAAGTTCGACGTCCCGCTGCTGGAGGCCGCCCTGCGCCTCCCGGTCGCCTACGTCGGCGCGATGGGCTCGCGCCGCACCCACCTGGACCGCAACGAGCGGCTGCGCGAGGTCGGCCTCACCGACCGCGAACTGGCCCGGCTGCACTCGCCGATCGGCCTCGACCTCGGCGCCCGTACGCCGGAGGAGACGGCCCTGTCCATCGCCGCCGAGGTCGTCGCGGTCCGGCGCGGCGGCAGCGGCACACCGCTCACCGGGGCCCACACCCCCATCCACCACGACAGCAGCGGACAACCGCTCACCTCGGTGGCCTGAGACACCTGGTCCACACCGGGCGGTAACCGCCACGGCGGCTTCCTGCCAGCTCCGAACACAGCGGACGCCCCGCCTCTACCGGTAGATCACCCGGATCTACCGGTAGATCAGCTGCATGCCTTCTTCGGCGCGGCCGCGGTTCGGGCAGGCTGCTCCCGGTCCCCTGCGGAGTGCCGCTCGCAGCTGGCACGGCAGGGGACACAGGCGAAGCGCAGCTTGTCCCGGGCCATCGCGTGCTGGCCCACAGGAATGACGGTACCGGGACCTGCCCTCGTCCAGCGGCCCCGGGCGCGGGGCCCGGGGTGCACGCCTCCGCTCAGCGCCCCGCCTGCAGCGCTCCCCACGTGGCCGGGCCCACCTTGCCGTCGACGCTCAGGCCGCGGCTGGACTGGTAGTCGCGGACCGCCGTCTCCGTCGTCGGACCGAAGCTGCCGTCGGCGCCCACCGTGGTGCCGAGCGCCGCCGTCAGGGAGCGCTGGAGGCGCTTCACCGCGTCGCCGGAGCTGCCACGGACGAGGGCGGGGGTGGTGCCGGCGGAGAGCAGGGCCGTCCAGGTCTTCGGGCCGACCGCGCCGTCGGCGGTGAGGGAGCGGGCCTGCTGGAACGCCTGGCTGGCGCTCTTGGTGGTCGGGCCGAAGATGCCGTCCGCGGTGCCCGCCGCGTATCCCTGGGCGTTGAGCAGTTGCTGGACGGCCTTCACCTGCGGGCCCGAGGAGCCCGACTGCTGGACCGCGTACGAGGGGAAGGTCAGGCTGTCACCGGGGGTGCCGGGGCCGCCCCCGACCAGCTGCATGTAGTAGTTCCAGTCCCAGTGGACGCCGGGGTCGGTGTGGTCGTTGCCGGGGACCTCGCTGTGCCCGACGATGTGCGTCCGGTTCTTCGGGATGCTGTACCGCGCGGCGAGGTGCGAGGCCAGGGCGGCGGACGAGCGGTACATCGCGTCGGTGAACCAGGCCGGGTTGTCGACCCATCCCTCGTGCTCCAGACCGATGGACGAGGAGTTGGCGCTGCGGGCGTGCCACGCCGTGTCGGAGTCGCGGACCGTCTGGGTGATCTCGCCGTCCGAGGAGCGGATCACGTAGTGGGCGCTGACCTGGGACGCCGGGTTCTGGAACCAGCTGATGGAACCGGCGTACGAGCCCTGGGTGACGTGGACGACCACCTTGTCGATGGTCGCGGTCCGGCCGGTGGCGTAGTTCTGGGAGGAGGCGGGGACCCAGAGCGCCGAGGGGTAGTCGGGGCTCTGCGCGTAGACCCCGGCCGCCGGGACCTCGTCCTTGTCCGGGGCGACCGGGCGGGAGGGCACCCGCACCTCCTCGCCGCCGGGGGCCGTCGCCGTCAGGCCCTGGGCGAGGAACGTGAACACCGTGTCCGCGTAGAGGGCCGCCGCCGGTCCCTCGGCCTCGCTGTACCGGGCGACCGCCGGGTACCAGGCGTTCACGTCGCGCCGCTCCGCACGGTCCAGGCCGAGGCGGTCGGCGTGGTCGCGCAGGACGGCGGCGCCGCCGAGGATGTTCGCCGCGGTGTCCCGGCGCAGCCGGTCGGCCGGTTCGCCGGTCAGCGCCGCGGCCTTCTCCAGCGAGCGGTTGTCGGGGTTGCTCGCCAGGTGCATCACCCCGTAGCCGTTCGCCTGGCTGGGCTTGCCCGCGTGGCCGTCGAGGCGGCTCTCGCCGTAGCCGACGGCGGCCAGCAGATCGCGCGGTACGCCGTACTCCTGCGCCGCCCGGGCGAAGGCGCGGTTCAGCGGTTCGGCGGGCGGGGCGGGGGCGGCGGTCGCCGGCTGGCCGGTGGCGACCAGCGCGGTGACGGTGAGGGCCGCCAGGACGGACGCGCCGGCCCGGGTGCGGGCGGCGACGGGGCTTCTGGGCATGGGTGCTCCTGCTCTGTGGGGAATCTGTGGGGAAATCCGCGGGAGGAGAAGAGAGAAGCCCCCGGCCCGGAGTGAGGGACCGAGGGGCTGCGAGCGCACCCAGGCTAGCGAGGTGAGAAGGGCATGACAATGACGGCCGTGTTGCGGCGTGTCATGCAACCGGCCCGCAACGTAAGGGAGTTGACGGGAAATTAGGGCCTGTCGGGTGACGGGTGCGTCACCCGACAGGGGACGCGATGGGCCGAACGGCCCCGCCCGCGCTACCAGCGGTTCCGGTGGATGACGTCCGCCACCGGGCGGCGCCGGACCGGTCCGAAGTTGCCCTGCGGCCACCCCACCGGAACGGCGGCGAACGTCGCCATGTCCTCCGGAATGCCGAGCTCCTGCTTCCACTCCTGCTCCAGGAACAGGTGCCAGATGGTGATGTTCGCCGCGAGCCCGAGCCCCCGTGCCGCGAGCAGCAGGTTCTGGACGCCGGGGTAGACGCAGGAACCCTCCGCCAGCGCCTGGAACCGCGTCTGAGAGGCCATCATCCGCTCACTCGCCTCCGGGCCGAGCGCCTGCGCGGAGGCGGTCAGCCCCTCCTCGTCCAGCCGTGGCGCCGGGAAGCGGTAGCACGGCACGATCAGCGCGGGAGTGTCGGCGAAGTGGTCGCGCTGGTACTCGATCGCCGCCACCATCCGCCCGTACGCCGCCTCGTCCATGCCCTCCGGCGCGTACTTCCCGGTCGTCGCGAGGTAGGAGTCCACGCACCGCTTCCACAGCGGCGCGAGCCGGGCCATCACCTCGCGGTCGGTCACCACGACGTACTCGTAACACTGCATGTTGCCGCCGCTGGGCCCCCAGACGGCGGCCTGTATGAGCTGGTCGACCGTCTCGTCCGGCACGGCGTCCGGCTTGAGGCGGCGCATGGCGCGCATGGTGGACATGGTGTCGAAGAGAGCGGGGCCGCCGAGGGCGGACGGGTCGGCCTGAACCGTTTTCATGGTCATGATCGCGGAGTCTAGGCAGAACTCCCCACTCACGGCAGGGGGTGCTCTCCTCCGATGCGGCCCGGGGGCCGCGGTGCTCCTCCGCTCCGGGGGCCGTGTGCTCCTCCGCCTCAGGGGCCGCGCCAGAGATTGGCGAAGGCCGAGTTCTCGATCGTCCGCCGCTGACGTACGGCTTCCAGCTCCATCACCGCGTCGTGGACGGCGGTCACCACGGCCGTCACCGCCTCGCCGCCGAGGCCCGGCTCGCCCTCGGCGTCCTCGGCGCTCTCGGGCCGGTCGCCCTCGACGCCCACCGCCGACGCGAGTGCGGCCAGGACGGGTTCCCTCGCCTCCCGGCGCTCGGCCGCCCCGCGCCGGGCGGGCGTGTCGGCCGGTTCCACGCGCTCCGGGCCGAAGGGCAGCCTGCCGCTCCGCTTCCGGGTCAGTTCACCGTCCTCCTCCAGCGCGGCCTGGTAAGCGGCCGAGAGGTCCCGGCCCCGCCGCCACAGCCAGTCCTCGATCAGCTCGTGGGGCGGCTGCCGGGTGAGCAGGGCCGCGGCCTCGCCGAGGAGCCGGTCCTCCGCCGCCGACGGCTCGCCCGGCACGATGCGGTCGTCGTCCACGGTGACGGTCCCCGCGTCGATCAGATCGATCAGCTCGGCTCCCGCGAGGGCGAGCGACAGGTCGCCCTGCCCCACGGAACGCTCCGGCCTCGGATGCATGGTGATGATGAACAGGTCTTTCGCCGTGGTCATGAACGGCTCCTCTCGGAACATCGACAGAGAATCGGCAAGGCTGGGGCGATCAGTATCACGCCGCCCGGGCGGCCGGGCCCGGGTCAGTTCCGCGTCAGCCGGACCACCGGGATGTCGCGCCCGGTGCCCGCCTGGTACTGCGCATAGCGCGGGAACAGCTCCACCAGGCCCGGCCAGACCCGGGCCTTCTCCTCGGCCGGGAGGGTCGCCGCGACGGCCGGGAAGCGCTCGGTGCCCACCCGGAGTCCGACCTCGGGGTTCGCCTGGAGGTTCAGGTACCAGAGCGGCGGGTGGTCCGAGCCGCCGTTGGACGCCACGATCAGGTAGTCCTCGCCGTCCCGCCCGTACATCAGCACCGTCCGCCGTACGACCCCGCTGCGCCGCCCCACGTAGTCCATCAGCAGGCACGGGACCCCGAGCTGGGTCGTGCCCTTCGTTCCGCCGGACGACTCGTACAGCTCGGCCTGCCGGGCCACCCAGCCGGTGGGGCTGACCTCGGCCTCCGCCGTGCCGTCCGCTTCCGCCGCCATGTGCCTCTCCTTCGCCTCGTGCGGTCCGTTCCCTCACCTCGTACGGTCCGTTCCTTCTTCTCGAACGGTCCGTCCCTCCATCCTGCACCCCCGTCCGGCCGCACCGGGGGATTCGTACACCTGGACAGGGCTCCCACCGCACGGGGGAACGCGGGCCGGGAACCCGTCGGTGAAGGCGTATAAAGGGTCCTTCCGGAGCAGCCGGCGTCCCCCGATGGCCCCTCCCCACCTCACCCCCAACCGCGCGGCCGGCGTCACCGCGTCACTGAGCCCAGGAGCGCCAATGAGCACCTCGGAAGAGATCAGCGCCCTGCTGGTAGCGAAGTTCGGAACCGACCCCGAGGCGCTGCGCCCCGACGTTCCGCTGCACCGGCTGCGGCTGGACTCCCTCGCCCTGGAGGAGTTGCGGCTGCTCATCGAGGACCGGCTGGACGTCGACCTGGAGGACGTCGCGCTCACCTCGCGTGACACCCTCGGCCGACTGGTCGAGGTCGTCCACGTCAAGGCCACCGCGTGAGCGCCCCAGCGGCCCGCGCTGCCGGTCCCTACCGCCGTACGCCGCTTCCCCCGTTCGCCGCCGCCGTCACCGGGGTCGGCCTGGTCACCGCGGCCGGTACGGGCGCCCGGGCCGCCTGGCGCGGTGTCACCGCATCGCTCGCCCCGTCCGTCGGCCCCCGGCCCGAACTGGACGGCCTGCCCTGCGACTTCTTCTACTCCGTCACCGACTGCGACCCGCGCGAGGTGCTCGGGGTGGCCGCCCAGCGGCTGATGGACCGGTTCGCCCAGCTCGCCGTCATCGCCGCCCGGGAGGCGGTCGCGGACGCCGGGCTCGACCCGGCTCTCTGGGACAGCGGCCGGGTCGGCATCGTCATCGGCTCGGCCCACGGCGGGCTCCCCTTCTACGACGAGCAGCACGCCGCCCTCACCGCGCGCGGCGCCCGCCGGGTCTCCCCGAAGCTCGCCCCCCTCAGCGTCGTCAACGGCGCGGCCAGCAGCGTCAGTCTGGACCTCGGCGTGCAGGGCCCCAGCCAGGCCGTCTCCACCGCCTGCTCCTCCGGCACCGTCGCCATCGGCACCGCCCACCAGATGCTCCGCTCCGGGGCCTGCGACATCGTCATCGCGGGCGGCGCCGAATCCACCTGCACCCGCCTCCTGCTGGCCAGCGCCTGCAGCCTCAAGGCCGTCTCCACCCGCCGCGAGGACCCCACGGCCGCCTGCCGCCCCTTCGACACCCACCGCGACGGCTTCGTCGTCGGCGAGGGAGCGGGCCTCCTCGTCCTGGAACACCCCGAGCACGCCCGCGCCCGGGGCGCCACCGTCCGCGCCCATGTCCGCGGCTACGGAGCCTCCAGCGACGCCCACTCCGCCGTTGCGCCGGACCCCGACGGACTCGGCATCGAACGTGCCCTGCGCACCGCCCTCGCGGACGCCGGGCTCTCCCCGGCCGACGTGGGACACGTCAACGCGCACGGCACCTCGACGCTCTCCAACGACCTCATCGAGGCCACCATGCTCCGCCGCGTCCTCGGGAAAAGCCCTCTGGTGACCTCCACCAAGGCGATGACCGGGCACACCCTCGGCGCGGCGGGCGGCATCGAGGCCGCGCTGACCGTGCTGGCCCTCCAGCACCAACTGGTCCCGCCCACAGTCAACCTCGACGCGCCCGACCCGCTGATCGAGATGGACGTCGTCGCCAAGGAGGCCCGCAGCGCCTCCTTCGACTGCGCGGTGAAGACCTCGCTCGGCTTCGGCGGTCACAACGCGGCGCTCGTCCTCACCAGGGCCTGAGCAGTAGGGAGTTGGCGAAAGATGCCCGAGGAGATCATCCGGACGCTGTCGGTGGACGGAGTGCGTTACGGCTACCGCGTCCTGCCGCACGCCTCCGGCAGCGGCGCCCCCGTCACCGAACCCGCGCTCGTCCTCGGCGGCGCCCTCCAGGGCATGTACGGGTGGCCCCAGATGGACGACCACCTGGGCCCGGCCACCGACGTGGTCACCGCCGACCTGCCCGGCATGGGTTCCGCCGACCCCCTGCCGCCCGGCCCGAGCGCCGGCCTCCTGTGCCGGGCCGTGCTCCAGATCGCCGACGACCTCGGCGCCCCCCGGCTGAACCTCTTCGGCTTCTCCTACGGCACCGCCATCGCCTTCGGCTTCGCCCAGCTCCATCCCGAGCGGGTCGCCCGGCTCGCCCTCGGCGGCGTACCGGTCCATATCGACGAGGCCCAGGTGGAGGGCTGGGAGCGGGCGCGGGAGGTGCTGGCGGGCGGGGACCGCGAGGGCTTCGCGGCGATGGCCGCCGACGCGCTGATGTGCCTGGATCCCGAACGGCACGTGCACCGGAGGGAGTTGGCCCGACGCTACGTACGCCGCTCGTTCCTGCACGCGCTCACCCACTCGCCGCACGCGACCAACTCGCTCTACCGGGCGCTGGCCGACCGGCCGGACTTCTCCGGCGGGCTGAGCGGCGTACCGGCACTGGTCTTCGCCGGGGAGCACGACACGGTGACCTCGCCGGAGCGGCAGCGGGAGTTCGCGGCGACCATCGAGGGCAGCCGGTTCCTGACGGTTCCGGAGTCCGACCACTGGGTGGTCCTGGAGCGGGCCGTCGAGGTGGCGGAGCTCGTGTCACGGTTCTTCCTGGAGGGGACGCCTACGACCGCCCCCGTCAGCCTGCCGCGCCAGGCGGGTGCCCCGGCGGGCCGGACCTGAGCGTCCGGCCCGCCGAGCCCCGGGTTCAGTACCAGAGGCCGTTGGTCTTCACACGGACCACCTGCGGGTCGTGGTCGCTCGCCTGGTCGGCGAACTCGGCGTTGATGTGCACCACGTCGTAGTCGAAGCGCCGGATCGCCGGGCTCGTCAGGATGTGGTCCAGCGTCTGCGCATTGCCGTCGAAGACGTAGCTGTACCGCTCCGAGGAGGGCAGCGTCTCGATCAGGGGCTTGAGCACCTTGCCCTTGGTCAGCGCCTTGAACGTCGGGGAGAACTCGAAGTCGTTGAAGTCTCCCAGCGCCACCACCTGCGCCGACCTGTCCGCCTTCAGCAGCGAGGTGACGAAGGCGTTCACCTCGGCGGCCTGCTGGATCCGCTTCGTCTCCGAGGAGCGGGTCGGCTCCTGGTAGCGGCCGTGCAGCGGCTGGTCGCCGCCCTTGGAGCCGAAGTGGTTGCCGATGACGAAGACCGGCTTGCCCCGGAAGGTGAACTCGCCCACCAGCGGCTTGCGGCTGGCCCCCCATGCCGGGCTCGCCGGGTTGATCCGGCCGGGCGAGGCGGAGAGCTCGACGCCCTTCCAGGTCTTCACCGCCTGGACCGGAGTGGTGGCGTCGCCGCCCGGCCGGTCGGCGAAGGAGACCCGCTCGGCGTTGTAGAGGAAGACGTTGCGGATGTTGCCGCCGGGCTCGCCGCCGTCCTTGTTGTTCTCGGGGGCGATGTAGCGCCAGGCGTAGCGCGGGCCGCCCTTCGCGACGATCGCGTCCGTGAACCGCTTCAGCGTCGCCTCGGAGCCCACCGTGCCGTCGTTGACCGGACCGTTGTCGTCCTGGATCTCCTCCAGCGAGACGATGTCGGGGGAGGCGAGGTTGACCGCGACGCCCTCGGCCAGCGTGTCGAACTTGGCCTGCGGGTCGGCCGCGTCCAGGTTCTCCACGTTGTACGTGGCGACCGCGAGCTCGTCCTTCTTCTGCTTGCGGGTCACCTCGCGCCGCAGCTTCTTGTCGACGTGCGTGCCCAGCTCGGTGGCCTGCACGTTGTAGCCGCCGTAGGAGGCGTAGTCGAGTACGCCGGTGGTGCGGCCCTTCAGCACGTCGCCCACGTTCGCCGTGGGAATCGGCTGCGCCGGGTCCAGCGACATCACCTTGAGGCGGCCGGTGTTCTGGTCCGTGTACGAGGCGTAGAGCGTGCCGCCGCGCCGGGTCGGGTTCTCCTTGGGCTTGACCGTCACCCAGATCTCGTCGTACGCCGTCGTCGCCCCGGTCACCCGGGTGTCGGCGATCTGGACCCGGACGCCCTCCAGGGCCTCGTACAGGTCCAGGGCGTAGCGCTTCGGCTCCAGGGGCAGCGCGTCGATCGCGCCGCCGCCCGCCGAGGGCACGTAACGGCCGGGCACCGAGCGGGCGTCGAGGACGACCGGCGCGGGCAGTGCGTTGCCGGAGGAGAGGACGGTGGTGCGCGGCGCGGTGAGCTGGGTGATCGACTGGGTGCCGGTACCCGGGTAGTACTCGGCCACCTTGCCGCTCACCAGGACCGCGTCGCCGACCTTGACCGCCGGTGCGGCGGAGCCGGTGTAGACGAACAGGCCCTCGCTGGTCCGTGCGTCCTCGTCGGGTGCGGTCTCCTGGATCCAGAAGCCGCGTGAACCCGTGGCCCGTACGCCGGTGACGGTGCCCGGCACGCCGGTGACCTCCGTGCCGTCCAGCGGGGAGATGCGGGTGGTGCCCTGGATGTCGTGGATCCGTACGGCACCGGGCTCGGTCGGGCCGGGCTCCTCCGGCTCCTGGCCGCCGCCGGACGTCTCGCCCGCCGCGTTGACGGGGGTCGGGGCTCCGGCGGAGAGGTCGGCGGCGTTGTCGTCGGTGTCGGCGAGGGAGGCGGCCCGGGAGACGGACGCGGTGGCCGAGGCGGCGGGGGCCGGGCCGCTGCCCTCCCGGACGACCGCGGAACCGTAGCCGACCAGGTCCACGATCCGGGGCTCCGCCGCGCAGTCCGCCGCGGTCTTGCAGGTGAGCGGCGTGGTGCCGGCGACCAGGGCGACGGTGCCGCTTCCGGCGGCCATGGCGATGGTGCCGGTCGCGTCCGGGGTGGGCAGGGCGACGGTGCCGCCGGTGCCCGCGGCCTGGGCGACCAGGTAGCGGCCGCCGGGCGCGATCGCCCCGGTGAGTGCGGAGACCTGCCACTGCGAACCGGCCGACGGAGCGCCCGGCAGGTACTGCACGCTGAAGCCGCCGACCTCGAACGGTGTGGAACCGGCGTTGGCCAGCTCGACGAAGTCCCGGGTCAGCGTCGCGCCGGAGTTGCCCCCGCCGCCGTACACCTCGGAGATCACCGCGGTGGCGGACGGGGCCGCCTGGGCGGCGGGAAGGGCGGTCACCGCGAGCGCGACGGCGACGGCGCCGGTCAGCAGGACGGAACCGGATCTGGATATCTGCACGGAGGTGCCCCTCAGCTCGGTGGTAAGAGCCAAAAGCTATGCGCGTAGAACAGGGCATGACAAGGCATCACCGGTTAATTCCCGGCATCATCCGGATGGAGAACAGGACACCGGGCCCCGTCACGTGAGGCACGGTCCGGGCAGCGCGCCTCCGTGAGACGGCCGTCCGTCATGTGGTCAACGGTTCGACCGGGTTACGCCGTTCCGGCCGCGTTGCGCGGCGCGGCGATCCGCACACGTGGCGACGCGAGGTCACGTCGACCTGATACGCGAGTGCTCCGGCGGCGTGTCACCAGGTCTGAACGCGTTCGACCGCCGCCCGCCCGCCGGATCTCCGGCACCGGCTCCGTGCTGAGCGCGATCCTGACCGCGGGCCGGTCGCCTGCTCCAATGCCGCCCGCCTCACCGGGACTCTTGACCGGCGGCGCTGACCGGCGGCGCTGACCGGCCACGTCGGCCACCTGTCGGCCCGCGAGCTGGTCCGGGAGAGCGCGGAGACCGCCCGGCCGAAGGGGATCGGCCCCCGCAGGCTCGGGGTGCTGTCCTGGAGCCCGCGGGGCGGCAGCCGGCCGACCGCCACCGCAAGGGCGGCGAGCAGCCGGCCTCCAGCCGCACCGAGCGCCGGGCGGCCCGCTTCGACATCACCCCGCCCGCGAACGGCACCAACCTGTCGGCGCGAGATGCCGGTACACTCCGTCGGTCCTCAACGGCGCCTTGCCGCGGAGCCGATCGGCTCGATGCGTGCGGCCGGGATCACTGGCGGATGCGCTCGCGGATCCAGACCCCGGCCTCCTTCAGGACCCCGGTCCCCGTCCAGCTGGAGCCGTTGCACGTGCCGGTCTTGAAGACGGCACCGGAGCGGTGGTCGTCGGAGTAGTTCCAGTTGGTCCAGGAGATCTTCTTGCGCTTCATCAGGTCGAGGTAGCGCTGCGACATCGTGAAGTCGTCGGCGCCCTCGCCCGCGTAGTTCTGCGTCCCGAACTCCGTGACGAAGACGGGCAGTCTGTCGGAGGCCCGGTCCAGGGCGCTGAGGTACGCCTCCCGGTGCGACGCCGCGTAGAAGTGGAAGGTGTACATGATGTTCGAGGCGCGGACCGGGTTGTTCACGACCTCCGACTCGTTCGAGCCCTCCGAGACCCCGAACGAGGACCAGGCGCGCGTCCCGACCAGGACCACCGCGTCGGGATCCTGCGCCCGGATCACCGGGATGATCTGCTCGGAGTACGACTTGATGGCCGCCCAGCTCACTCCCGAGGGCTCGTTGGCGATCTCGTAGAGCACGCCCGGGTGGTCCTTGTACTTCTTCGCCATCGCGGTGAAGAAGGTCTTGGCCCGCGCGAGGTTCGCGTTCGGGTCGCCCGGCGTGAGCATGTGCCAGTCGATGACCGCGTACATACCGCGCGCGTGCGCCGCGTCGATGAACTTCTGCGCCCGGGCGGTGAACCCGGCCGGATCGGTCTCGTACCCGCCCTCCTGTACGTAGGTGGAGACGCGCAGCACGTCGGCGCGCCAGTCGGTGGCCAGGGCGTTGAGCGACCCGTCGGTGACGCACTGGGCGTACCACTGGGTGCCGTGGGTGCTCATGCCGTTGAGGGCGACCGCCTGGCCCGAGGCGTTACAGAGCTGGCGGCCGCAGACGGATAGCCGGCCGTTGGCCGCGAGCGGGGTCGCGGCCTTGGGAGTGGTGGTGGTGGCGGCCGGTGCGGCCCCCGCCCGGACGGGAGCCAGGAGCGCGGTGACCACGCCGAGCGCGGACGCGGCGAGCAGGGCCTTGCGGGCGAATCTGCGCCGGTCGGCCGTGGGGGTGGGCTCGGTGGCGGAAGTGGTGCGCTGGTGCATGGTGGTGCTCCCTTCGGACGGGGGTGGGAGGCGCCATGGCGGCAGAACTGAAAGTAAAGCTTCCTTCCAATTGACGCAACAGAGTTGGGAAACTTTCCTATCCGTCGCCGCAACGAGCGCAAGGGCTTGAGAAGTCGCCTGTCCCTGCCCGTTGACCCTCGGCGCCCCGCCCCCGCTCCTCAGCCCTGCGGCAGTGGGTACACCGCCAGCGAGAACGAGTGGCCCGCCGGATCCCCGTACACCCGGACATCGCGCGGACCGCTGTTGCTGTCACCGGTGTCGACGGGCCTGGCCCCGAGAGAGATCGCCTCACGCTCGGCCTCGTCGATGTCGTCGCTGCCCACCAGGATCCGCAGATGGGCCTGCTGGGAGTCCTCCGGGCGGGGCCAGCTCGGCGGGGCGTAGCCGTGGTCCCGGCGGATCGCCAGCCGGACGCCGTCGTTGCCGACGATCTCCACGAAATCCGGGTCGGAGCCGATCCGTATCTCCGCATCCAGCAGACCGGCGTAGAACTCCGCCAGCTCCATGGGTTCGGCGCAGTCAAGGACGAGAACGCTCGTTTTCTCCACAGTCATGCGGGAACAGGTACCCGCAGCCACCCCGGACACGCCGTGCACCGGATGTCCGGATGAGGAAACACCCGGCCCGACCTAAGGTGCGAACCATGGCAGAGAGCGCGGCGCGACCCGGCCCGGCCGGACGCGACGCCGCCTCCGGCGGCCCCGACCCCCGGCGCTGGAAGGCGCTGGCGGTCTGTCTGGTGGCGGGGTTCATGACCCTGCTGGACGTCTCCATCGTCAACGTGGCCCTACCGTCCATCAGGGAAGGGCTGAACACGCCGGAGTCCGACCTCCAATGGGTGCTCTCCGGCTACGCCCTCGCCTTCGGCCTCTTCCTGATCCCCTCCGGGCGCCTCGGCGACGCGCGCGGCCGCCGGGCCGTCTTCATGGCGGGCCTCGCCCTCTTCACCCTGGCCTCCGCCGCCTGCGGAGCCGCCCAGTCCAGCATGTGGCTGGTCATCGCCCGACTGGTCCAGGGCATCGCGGGCGGCCTGATCTCGCCGCAGATTTCTGCGCTGATCCAGCAGATGTTCTCCGGGCGCGAGCGCGGCCGCGCCTTCGGCATGTTCGGCACGGTCGTCGGGATCTCCACCGCCGTGGGCCCGCTGCTCGGCGGTCTGCTCATCCAGGCGGCGGGCCCCGACCACGGCTGGCGCTGGGTCTTCTACGTCAACCTCCCGCTCGGCGCCGTCTGCCTCCTGCTGGCCCACCGCCTCCTCCCGGACACCCCCTCCGCCGGCCGGGTCCGGCCGCGCGACCTGGACCCGGTCGGCGTCCTGCTCCTGGGCGCCGGCGTACTGGCCCTGCTGCTTCCCTTCGTCCAGGCCCAGCAGTGGCCCGGTAACGGCAAGTGGTTCCTGGTGGTGCTCGCCGCCGCTCTGCTCGGGGCGTTCGTGGCCTGGGAGGCGCGGTGCACGGGCGGGCCCACCCACCCGGTGCTGGACCTCTCGCTGTTCCGGCTGCGCTCCTACTGGCTGGGGTGCCTGCTGATCCTGCTCTACTTCGCCGGGTTCACCTCGATCTTCTTCGTCACCACCCTCTACCTCCAGTCCGGCCTCGACTACTCCGCCCTCCAGGCCGGACTCGCCATCACCCCTTTCGCCCTCGGCTCGGGTGCCGCCGCCTCGATCGGCGGGCGGCTCGTCGGGCGGTTCGGCCGCCCGCTCGTGGTGGCCGGACTCACGATGGTCGCCCTCGGCCTCGCGGGCACCGCGCTCGCCGTCCACTGGGTCCCGGGCAGCGGCGCGGGCTGGGCGATGGCCGCCCCGCTGCTCCTCGCCGGCCTCGGCAGCGGTCTGGTGATCGCCCCGAACCAGACGCTGACCCTGGCCGAGGTCCCCGTACACCGGGCCGGAAGCGCCGGAGGAACCCTCCAGACCGGGCAGCGGGTCGGCTCCGCGGTGGGGATCGCGGCCGTGGGCGCGGTGTTCTTCGCCCAGGTCGGCTCGGAGGGCTGGGCGGACGCGTACGACCACGGCCTGATCGTCTCGGTCGCCTTCGTGCTGACCGCACTGATCGTGGCGCTGGCCGATGTCGGAGCCGACCGACGGGGCAGACGACGTGAACGGAAAGAACGCACCGATCCGACGAGGAGCGCGGCATGAGCGACACATCCGGGAAGAGCGCCGGGAGCGACGGCAACACCTCCTACGGCCACAAGCCGTTCAAGCGGTCCCGCAGCCACTTCGCCGACCGCATCACCGCCGACGGCCGTGACGGATGGCCCGTCGAGGCGGGCCGCTACCGGCTCGTCGTCAGCCGCGCCTGCCCCTGGGCCAGCCGCTCCCTGGTCTCCCGGCGCCTCCTCGGCCTGGAGGACGCCCTCTCCCTCGCCGTCACCGACCCCATCCAGGACGACCGCAGCTGGCGCTTCACCCTGGACCCGGACGGCAAGGACCCGGTGCTCGGCATCGGCTACCTGAGCGAGGCGTACGACGCCCGGGAGCACGACTACCCCGGCGGCGTCAGTGTGCCCGCGATCGTCGACGTACCGAGCGGCAAGCTGGTCACCAACGACTACCAGCAGCTCACCCTGGACCTCGCCACCGAGTGGACCGCCCTGCACCGCCCCGGCGCCCCCGACCTCTACCCCGAGCCGCTGCGCGCGGAGATCGACGAGGTCATGGAGGGCATCTACCGGGACATCAACAACGGGGTCTACAAAGCGGGGTTCGCCAGCAGCCAGCAGGAGTACGAGGAGGCGTACGAGGCCCTCTTCTCCCGCCTCGACCAGGTCTCCGCCCGCCTCGCTGACCGCCGCTACCTGGTCGGCGACACCATCACCGAGGCCGACATCCGTCTCTTCACCACCCTGGTCCGCTTCGACGCGGTCTACCACGGACACTTCAAGTGCAACCGTACGAAGATCACCGAGGACCCCGTCCTGTGGGCGTACGTCCGCGACCTCTACCAGACCCCCGGGTTCGGGGACACGGTCGACTTCGACCACATCAAGCGGCACTACTACCAGGTGCACACGGGCATCAACCCGACCGGCATCGTCCCCCTCGGCCCCGACCTCTCCGGCTGGACCACCCCGCACCACCGCGAACGGCTCGGCGGCCGCCCGTTCGGTGACGGCACACCGCCGGGACCCGTACGGGAGGACGAGCGGGTCACGCCGATCGACCAGGTCTGAGTCCGGGGCCTCAGCTCACCCGGGGCGGGGGCGGCTGTGGTGCGAGCGTGCCGGCGGCGAGCGGGGAGCGGGCCAGCACCACACAGCCCGTGGCGATCAGTCCCAGCCCGGCCAGCTCGGGCAGCAGCCACCAGCCGGTGCGCAGCTCCTCCTCGAAGAGCGTCACCCCGTACAGGATGCTGATCAGCGCGTCCCCGAGCGTCAGCGTCGGCTGCACGGCCACCAGACTGCCGGCGTGGAGGGCGTTCTGGAGCAGGAAGAGGGCACCCACCCCAGCCGCGGCCGTCGCGTAGAGCTGCCAGGACGTCAGCAGCGCGACGGCCCCGCCGCCCGGGCCCAGGTGCGCCATCGCGTCCTTCATCAGAGCCGCCGTCAGCGCGTAGCCGCAGGCGGCGGCCAGCCCCAGCAGCGCCGCCCGGACATCGCCGCGCGCCCGCAGCGCGGCGACGATCAACGCCGCCTCGAACGCCGCGGTCAGCAGCAGTGCCGGGACCCAGTCCGCACCCCGCACGGCGTCGGTGCCGTCGATCGGCGCGGCCGACGCGAGCCCGATCGCGAGACCGACGGTCACCGCGGCGACGCCGTACCAGACCGTGCGCGGCGCCCGGACCCGCATCATCCAGCCGGCCAGCAGCAGGGTCGCGGGCAGCTCGATGACGAAGATCGGCTGCACCACCGAGATCGGCCCGGTCGCCAGGGCCACCGCCTGACAGACGGCGGCGACGATCACCAGGGCGATCCCGGCCAGCCACACCTGCTGGCGCACCAGATGCCCGATCAGGGAGAGGTGCATCGCCTCGCTGTCGGGCACCTTCATCGCCGCCCGGCGCTGGAGCACCGAGGCGGAGCCGTTGCTCAGGGCGGTCAGGACGGCGAAGAGGACACTGATCACCGGTTCATCATGGGGCGGGCGGAGGAGGAGCGCGCGGGGCGTGGGGCCGGTGGGCGTAACGCCCTGCTGCGGAGCTGCGGACCGTCCCCCTACCCCGCAGCTTTCGGACCGTCCCTGTACCTCGGAGCTTGCCCACCGTCCCCGTACCCCGGAGCTTGCGGACCGTACTTGTCCGCATGCGCCGCTACCGTACGGGCCATGGCTGCGAAGAAGCTCCCCGCCCTCCTGACCACCCGTGCGCTGAACCGGGCGACCCTGGACCGCCAGCTCCTGCTGCGCCGGTCCACGATGTCCGCGAAGGACGCGGTCGCCCATCTCGTCGGGCTCCAGGCGCAGAACACCAAGCCGCCGTACTTCCAGCTCCACGCGCGGCTGGCGGAGTTCGACCCGCGCGAGCTGTCCGCCCTCATGGAGTCCCGTGAGGTGGTCCGGATCGTGACCCTCCGCTCCACGCTCCACACCCATACGGCGGACGACGCCCTGACCCTGCGTCCGCTGGTGCAGGCGGCGCGCGACCGGGAGCTGAAGGCGTTCCGGGGCCGTCTGGCCGGGGTGGACCTGGCCCGGCTCGCCGCCGTGAGCAGGGAGTTGACGCAGGAGCGCCCCCGCCCGGTCAAGGAGCTGCGCGAAGAGCTGCTCGTCCGCTGGCCGGAGGCGGATCCGCTCGCGCTAACTGTGGCCGCCCGGTGCCTGCTGCCGCTGGTCCAGGTCACCCCGCGCGGGCTGTGGGGGCGCAGCGGGCAGGTGGCCCTGACCACGGTGGAGCACTGGCTCGGCCGGCCGTCGGAGCCGGTCCCGGCGCCGGACGCCACCGTTCTGCGCTACCTGAACGCCTTCGGCCCCGCCTCGGTCAAGGACATGCAGCGCTGGGCGGGGCTGACCCGGCTGCGGGAGGTCTTCGACCGATTGCGGCCCGGGCTCCTCACCTTCCGCGACGAGAACGGCACCGAGCTGTTCGACCTCCCCGACGCCCCGCGCCCCGACCCGGACACGCCCGCCCCGCCGCGCTTCCTGCCCGAGTTCGACAACGTGCTCCTCGGCCACGACGACCGCTCACGCCTGATCGCGGAGGCGAACAAGGGCCGCAACGGCGTCGGGAACCAGTCGTACGGGACCGTCCTGGTCGACGGGTTCTTCGAGGCGGTCTGGCGGGTCGGGCGGGACGGGGACACGGCGAACCTGACCGTGCAGCCACTGCGCACCCTGCGGCGGGGGGAGCGGGCGGCGATCACCGAGGAGGCGGAGGGGATGCTGTCGGCGATGACGGACGCGACCTCGTACGACGTCCGGTTCGGTACGTTCCTGGACTTCGGCGACTGAACCTCGGCAACTGGACTTCGGCAAATGGACTTCGGCGGCTGCACTACGCGGACTGAACGCGGCGCCTGGACTCAGGGGACCGCACGTCGGGAACGCCTTTACGGCAGCAGCCCCGCCCGGCGCGCCGCCACCACTGCCTCCACCCGGGTGTGCGCCCCCAGCCTGCGCATCGCCGAGCGCAGATACCCCTTCACCGTCTCGGGCCGCAGCCCAAGCTGCCGGGCGGCCGCCGCGTTCGTCGCGCCCGCCGCCACACACGCCACGACGTCCACCTCGCGCGGCGCGAGCCGCACCTCCCGGGCCGCCGCCGGGGTGGCTCGCGCCCCGGACGCCGAGGCCAGACGCCCGCAGACGGCCACCAACAGGTCGCGGAGCGCCGGGTCGGCCACCCTCGGCGTCAGCGCGCGCAGCTCCCGGTGGGCCTCACGTACGTCCTCCCAGGCACCCGGAGCCGTACCGGGACCGGCCACCTGCTCCCGGGTCAGTGCGAGCAGGTGCCGGACCTCGTCGCGGACCGCGAGTGCCTGCTCCACGTCACGGGCCGCCGCGACCGCCGCGTCGACCGTCCGGTCCCCGAGGCTCACCGGTGTGCGCAGCGCTCCGTACAGCACGCCCCGCACCGTCCGCCGTACGACGACGGGGACCGCGACGACCGAGCGCAGCCCCTCCGCCGCCACGGCCGTGTCGTACTCGTGGCTGATGTGGCGCGAGAGGGGGTAGTCCGTCACCGCGCAGGGCCGGGCGAGCGCGATGGCCTTGCCGCCGAGGCCGCTCCCGGCCGAGATCACCAGACCGCGCAACGCGTTGGTCTGCGCTCCGTTCAGCTCGGCGATCCGCGCGTGGCGGGCATCGGACAGCAGGCCGCCGAACGTCACCGGCAGTCCGCTCGCGCGGCGCAGTCCCGCCAGCGCCGTCCGCATCTCCACCGCATCGACAGGTTCCGGCACTCCGACGCCTTCCCACGCGACCCGTACCTCCCCGCCGAAGGGATCGCGCCACCCCCGTCCGGGGGTGGTGAGACCTGGGTCACTGTTTGCATGATGTTAATCGACCGGTCCGGTCCGCAATGAGGAGGGCACATGTCGGCAACGAGTGCGACGGAGACGTTCCGGGCCGCCCGGGACTTCCTGCTGGAGCACCGCGAGGACTACGAGCGTGCCTACGCGGGATTCCGCTGGCCCCGGGCCGACCACTTCAACTGGGCGCTGGACTGGTTCGACGTCATCGCCGAGAACAACGACCGCACCGCCCTGCACATCGTGGAGGAGGATGGCCGGCGTACCGAGGTCTCCTTCGCGGTCATGTCCGAGCGCTCCGACCGGGCCGCCAACTGGCTGACGAAGCAAGGCGTCCGGGAGGGCGACCGCATCCTCGTGATGCTCGGCAACCAGGTGGAGCTGTGGGAGGCCGCGCTCGCCGCGATGAAGCTGCGCGCCGTGATCATCCCCGCCACCCCGCTGCTCGGCCCCGCCGACCTGCGCGACCGGGTGGAGCGGGGGCGGGTGCGCCATGTGCTGGTGCGGGACGCGGACACCGGGAAGTTCGACGAGGTGCCCGGCTCGTACACACGGATCGCGGTGGGTGAGGAGGTGGCGGGCTGGCGGCCGTACGCGGACGTGGCCGCCGCCCCGGCCGGCTTCACGCCCGGCCGGGAGACGGACGCCGACGAGCCGCTGATGCTGTACTTCACCTCCGGCACCACCGCCCGGCCCAAACTGGTCGAGCACACCCATGCGTCCTACCCCGTGGGCCACTTGTCGACGATGTACTGGATCGGCCTGCGGCCCGGCGACGTCCACCTCAACATCTCCTCGCCCGGCTGGGCCAAGCACGCCTGGTCCAACCTCTTCGCCCCGTGGACCGCCGAGGCCACCGTCTTCATCTTCAACTACACCCGCTTCGACGCCTCCCGGCTGATGGCCGAGATGGACCGCTCGGGCATCACCAGCTTCTGCGCTCCTCCCACGGTCTGGCGCATGCTCATCCAGGCGGACCTGTCACAGCTGAAGGCCCCGCCGCGCGAGGTCGTCGCGGCGGGGGAGCCGCTGAACCCGGAGGTCATCGAGAGGGTCCGGCGGGAGTGGGGCGTCACCATCCGGGACGGCTTCGGCCAGACGGAGACCGCCGTCCAGGTGGCCAACACCCCCGGTCAGCGTCTCAAGACCGGCTCCATGGGCCGCCCCAGCCCCGGCTTCACCGTGGAACTGCTCGACCCGGTCACCGGCCGGCCGGGGGCGGCGGAGGGCGAGATCTCCCTGAACCTCTCCGACCACCCCGTCGGCCTGATGACCGGCTACCACGGCGACCCGGACCGCACCGCCGAGGCCATGGCGGGCGGCTACTACCGCACGGGTGACCTCGGGGCTCGCGACGAGGACGGGTACATCACTTACGTGGGCCGGAGCGACGACGTCTTCAAGTCATCCGACTACAAGATCTCGCCCTTCGAGCTGGAGAGCGCCCTGCTGGAGCACGAAGCGGTCGCCGAGGCCGCCGTCGTGCCCGCCCCCGACCCGCTGCGGCTCTCCGTCCCGAAGGCGTACGTGGTGCTGGCGGAGGGCTGGGAGCCGGGCCCGGAGACCGCGAAGGTTCTCTTCGAGCACTCGCGGGCGGTCCTCGCCCCGTACAAACGCCTGCGCAGGCTGGAGTTCGCCGAACTGCCCAAGACGGTCTCCGGCAAGATCCGCCGCGTCGAGCTGCGGGAGCGCACCGCCCTGGGCACCGGCACCGAGTTCGACGAGGGGGACTGGAAGTGAGCGAGCCGGCCCAGGGGAGCGGGCTGCCGGAGGTGACCGGCCCGTCCTACGCGCACGGCACCGGCACCACCGCCGTGCTCGGCGACACCATCGGCCGCGACCTGGACCGGGCCATCGCCGCCCACGGAAACCGCGAAGCGCCGGTCGTGACCGGATCCCGCGCAGGCTGCGGGTCCTGGACTCCTTCCCGATGACGGGGAGCGGGAAGGTCCGCAAGATGGAGCTGCGGGAGACGTACGCCGACTGAAGTCCGCCGGCCGGTCGCCGTGGAGTGCGGCCGGTCAGGCGGCTTCGATGATGTCGGAGCCGTCCGACCGGGTCGCCGTCGCCCATTCGATGAGCAGCACCTCGTACGTCGCGGCCTCCGTGGCGGACCAGTCCTGGCCCGCACGCGAGTCGACGAGCGCGCGGATGGCTTCGTTCGCCTGGGCGGCGGACGCGACGGCGGGCTGCACGGCATGACGTGGAGTTAAATCCATGCCCTAAGCCTACGGGGCACCACTGACAGCGACCGACGCCGACGCGGACGCCGGTGCTGACGCCGCTGGCGGTGCCGGTGCCGATGACCGCGCGGGCAGCAGGTCGCGCCGCATGCAGACCCGCGGCCAGCGGTCCAGGCCGTGCTGCGCCTCCTCCCCGCGGATCGTGCGCAGTCCCTCGGTGAGCTCGTCCTCATGGAGCACCCGGAAGCCGATGCGCAGGTAGTACGGCGCGTTCCACGGCACATCGCTGAAGGTGGTCAGGGTGAGCGCGGTGAACCCCTGTTCGAGGGCGAGCGCGGCGAGCCGGTCGATCAGCGAGCGGCCGACGCCCCGGCGGGCCGCCACCGGGTCCACCGAGATCTGCTCGATGTGCAGGGCCCCGTCGACGGGGTCGGCGATCACATAGCCGAGTGGCCGGTCACCGGTGGCGGCGAGGGGATCGGTGGCCACCCAGCACCGTCCGCCCCGCCGGTAGCTCTCCAGCAGGTCGAGCGGGGGCGGATCGTCGTCGGCCACGGAATGCATGCCGAGGGTGCGGAAGGGTTCCCCTGCGGCGCGCTCGATGTCCTGGAGAAGGCGGAGATCGGAGCGTCTGGCGGAGCGGATACGCATGTACCCAGTGTGCCGCGCCGGGCGGGGCGCCGGTACGGGGTGGCCCGAAAACGTCCTCCGAGAAGAGCCCGAGGCTCAGGCCCCGGTGCTGACCAGCTCGTCCGCCGGACTGTTCACCGGCTGCGGCGCCCCCGTGAGGTCCATGACGAAGAGCGGGAGGCCGACTCCGTCCGCCCGGGCCCGCGCGTCGGCCGCGTACCCCGCGAGCGAGAAGAACACCCCGGCCGCCGACGCGCCCAGGGCGTTGAGCCAGAGGCACTCCACCGCCCGCAGCTCCACCGGCCGGGTCGTGGCGTCGACCTGGGCGACGAGGCCGGTGGCCCGCAGATCGATTCCGCCGGCGGTGCGCACCCTGGGCCGGGCCACCTCGCGGTAGCCGAGCCAGGTGAGGTAGAGGGCGGCCGCGCTCACCGCGTCGTGGCCGGTACGGATCGTCCGGGGCCGGAACGAGGGGCGCGGTTGGGCGGCGGTGCGCGGCAGCGGGATGTGCGCCGGGGCGACGGGCCCGGGCGGGGGTGGCGGCTCGTCCACCGGTCGCACGGGTATCCGCAGCAGGGCCCCGCACGGGCAGCACAGCTCCGGCTGGGGCCACTGGTCCCGCCGGTCGCAGGCCGTGCAGCGGACAGTGACCCAGTCCTCGTCCCAGGTGCGCCGCGTGACCCGGAGCGGCGGGGCGCCGGGCAGCAGGGGCGGGGCGGTGGGGGCTCCGCACGGACACGGGTAGGCCGCTGCGACGTAGGCGTGGTCCCGGCTGCAGACCGGGCACCGTACCGGCACGGACGTCACCATCGTCTCCCTCCGGCACGGCCCCGCAGGACGACTGCGCTCCGTGCCTCCCTCGTCATCCCATCGTCCACCAGAAGCGAGGTTCCGGGGAGGGAATGGGTGCACTTCCCGCCGATGGGTGCCCGCGTCCGCTCTTGACGGCAACCGCGCGGCGTTTTAGATTGCTTCCGTATAGCAGAACTGAATTTCCGCGATACGGAATTGGTGCTCTCAGGTGGCGCGACAGAGCCCGACTCCACCAATCCCGAGCAGGAGCACTCAATGCCTCGTATGACCGCTGCCCGTGCGGCAGTCGAGATCCTCAAGCGCGAAGGCGTCAGCAACGCGTTCGGTGTGCCGGGTGCGGCGATCAACCCCTTCTACGCGGCCCTCAAGGCCTCCGGCGGGGTGCAGCACACGCTGGCCCGGCACGTCGAGGGCGCCTCCCACATGGCCGAGGGCTACACCCGGGCCAAGGCCGGCAACATCGGCGTCTGCATCGGTACGTCGGGCCCGGCGGGCACTGACATGATCACCGGTCTGTACTCCGCCATCGCCGACTCCATCCCGATCCTCTGCATCACCGGCCAGGCCCCGACCGCAGTCCTGCACAAGGAGGACTTCCAGGCCGTCGACATCGCCTCGATCGCCAAGCCGGTCACCAAGGCGGCGACCACCGTCCTGGAGGCCGCCCAGGTCCCCGGCGTCTTCCAGCAGGCGTTCCACCTGATGCGCACCGGCCGCCCGGGCCCGGTCCTCATCGACCTGCCGATCGACGTCCAGCTCACCGAGATCGAGTTCGACCCCGAGCTGTACGAGCCCCTCCCGGTGCACAAGCCCGCCGCCACCCGCAAGCAGATCGAGCGGGCCGTGCAGATGCTGAACGCCTCGGAGCGCCCGCTGCTCGTCGCCGGCGGCGGCATCATCAACGCCGACGCCTCCGAGCTGCTGGTGGAGTTCGCCGAGCTGACGGGTGTCCCCGTCGTCCCGACCCTGATGGGCTGGGGCATCCTCCCCGACGACCATGAACTGAACGCCGGCATGGTCGGTCTGCAGACCTCGCACCGCTACGGCAACGCGAACTTCCTGGAGTCCGACTTCGTCCTCGGCATCGGCAACCGCTGGGCCAACCGCCACACCGGCAAGCTGGACGTCTACACCCAGGGCCGCACCTTCGTCCACGTCGACATCGAGCCCACCCAGCTCGGCAAGATCTTCGCCCCCGACCTCGGTATCGCCTCCGACGCCAAGGCCGCGCTGACGCTCTTCGTCGAGGTGGCGCGCGGGCTGAAGGCCGCGGGGCAGCTCGCGGACCGATCGGTCTGGGCCGCCTCCACGCAGGAGCGCAAGGCCACCCTCCAGCGCCGCACCCACTTCGACGACGTGCCGCTCAAGCCGCAGCGCGTCTACGAGGAGATGAACCGGGCGTTCGGCCCCGAGACCCGTTACGTCACCACCATCGGCCTCTCCCAGATCGCCGGCGCGCAGATGCTGCACGTCTACAAGCCGCGCCACTGGATCAACTGCGGTCAGGCGGGCCCCCTGGGCTGGACGATCCCGGCCGCGCTCGGCGTCGCCACCGCCGACCCGGACGGCACGGTCGTCGCCCTCTCCGGCGACTACGACTTCCAGTTCATGCTGGAGGAGCTGGCCGTCGGCGCGCAGCACCGCATCCCCTACGTCCATGTCCTGGTGAACAACTCCTACCTGGGGCTCATCCGCCAGGCGCAGCGCAACTTCGACATCGACTTCCAGGTCAACCTGGAGTTCGAGAACCTCAACTCCCCGGAGCTGGGCGTCTACGGCGTCGACCACGTCAAGGTCGTCGAGGGCCTCGGCTGCAAGGCCATCCGGGTCACCGAGCCGGACCAGCTGCTGCCCGCTTTCGAGGAGGCGAAGAAGCTCGCCGCGGAGTTCCGGGTCCCGGTCGTCGTCGAGGCGATCCTGGAGCGGGTCACCAACATCGCGATGAGCGGCACCGACATCGCCTCGGTCAACGAGTTCGAGGACATCGCCACGGACCCGTCCCACGCCCCCACCGCGATCCGCCCGCTGACGGTGTCCTGACCCATCGTCACCTGGTCCGGAGGCGCAAGGCCTCCTGAAGCGGGGGCCCCGCCCCGGATTCCTCTCCGGGGCGGGGCCTTCCCCCTGTGCGGAGGTACGCTCGCCCCGGGGGCCCACCCGGCCGGGACGCGGGCCCGCCGGCGGTCGAAGGGCGGGGAGCGGGCCATGGCCGACTACCACCACGGCGAGCTCGCCGTTCAGCACCGGGCCGGACTGAGTGACCCGGCGGCCGGCTCGCTCCGGGCCATCCGCGACGCGGTCCCCGACGCGGCGGCGGTGTTCCTGGCCCGCCAGCCGATGATCGTCGTCGGCGCGGCCGATGCCTCCGGACGCCTCTGGAGCACCCTGCTCACCGGCGAGCCCGGCCTCCTCGGGGTGCCGGACCCGCGGACCCTGACGATCGGCGCCCTGCCCGCTGCCGACGACCCGCTCGGCGCGGCGCTCCGGGAGCCCGGCGCCCAGGTCGGCATGATCGCCATCGAACCGGCCACCCGGCGCCGGATCCGCCTCAACGGGACCTCGGTCCCCGAGGCCGACGGCGTACGGGTCGCTCTCGACCAGGTGATCGGCAACTGCCCCAAGTACCTCCAGAAGCGGGAGTACGCTCTGCTCCCGCCGGACCGGGGCGGCCGCCGCACGGCGGTCCGCCGGGGAGAGGCGCTGACCACCGTCCAGCAGCTCACCCTCGCCACCTCCGACAGCTTCTTCATCGCCACCGCCTCCCCGGACGGCGACGCGGACGCCTCGCACCGGGGCGGCAACCCCGGCTTCCTCCAGGTGGTCTCGCCCACCCGGCTGCGCTGGCCCGACTATGCGGGCAACGCCATGTTCCTCACCCTCGGCAACCTCGAACTCCGCCCGCAGGCAGGCCTGTTGGTGCCCGACTGGGAAACCGGTGCGCTCCTCCAGCTCTCCGGCACCGCCCACACCGTCTGGGACGGAGCGGAGGCGGCCGCCGTACCGGGCGCGCAGCGCATCGTGGAGTTCCGCATCGAGGCCGTCCAGGAGACCCAGGACGCGGTGCGGCTGCGCTGGGGCGATCCGGACTTCTCCCGGTTCAACCCGCCGGTGGCACCGGGGTAGCCGACCGGTCGCCCCGGGGCGGTCAGCAGCACTGGCAGGCCGGGATGACATGGGCCGGGGCCGCCACGGCCTCGGCCTCCCACCCCGCGCCGCAGGAGTTCTGCTCCAGCAGCCCGGTCTCCCGCTCTCCCCGCCCGGTCTTCTGCTCCAGCAGCCCGGCGACGACTGCCTCCAGGCCCTTGCCGTGGTCGTCGCGGGCGGTCAGGCCCGCCCACCGCCTGCCGACCGCGCTCAGCCGGGGGAAGTCCACCGAGTCCAGGAGCTCCAGGGCGTGTTCACGGTACTCCGGACGCTCCGCCCGGGCCCGCACGCGTTCCCGGCTGACCCGGATGGCGAGTTCGCCCGTGATGTAGTGCCAGATCACGCGGTACGCGTACACGGCGTCCTCCAGGGCCATCCCGCACTCGACCGCCGCGTCGACGATGCTCTCCACGACCCACAGCGCGGACTCGCTGACGAAGTCGTCGAAGGAGAGCACCTCCACGATCCACGGACAGTCCGCGAGGAGGTCGTGCAGCACCTGGGCGGCGGCGAGGAGCCGGGTCCGCGGTTCGCTCGGCAGCACCGGGCGCGGGTAGCGCCGGGCGTGTGCGTCGAGCAGCAGCAGGAGGAGCTCGTCCTTGTCCTGGACATGGTGGTAGAGGGCCATGGCCGTACTGGACATCTCCCGGGCCAGCCGGCGCATGGAGAGGCGCTCCGGACCCTCCGTGTCGAGGATGCGCTGTGCGGCGACGAGGATCGCCTCCTGCGAGAGGCGGGGTGGGCGGCCGGTTCGGCCGGAGCGTTGTCCGCGGGACTCCATACATCCATCTTTCTTCGCGAGGCAACCTGCGAACCGGCCGGATCGGGCCGAATGTTCCGGCCACTGAGGCGAATCCGCGTCCTGGGCAGGGAAGGCGGCGGCATATGCCGGTCAGGTGAATACCTGGAAGGGAGAGCTTGACAGAAGGGTGCTGCACATAAACTGGACGACCGGGGAATATGCGGCCACCGGCAGTGAAGTGCGCGGACGCGTCGGGATCACCTCGCGAACCGCCACGGACCCGCCACAGAGCCGCGGCGCGGGCCGAGTTGGCCGGTAACGGCAGTGCGAAAAGGCGTCAGTGACAACTTACTATCGCCCCGCTACTGTTATCTTACGCGTACGTCTGAGGGATACAGGAATGGCCGGAAGAGAGGCGCCTGAAGTGGTCATCGACGGCGAGGCCGTGTTGATCGTCAAGGCAGGTACGGGCCGCGAAAGGAATCACGCAGTCCGCAATCCTGTCGGGTGTCTGAATTCCACCCGATGTCATTCCCCGCGCCGGGGAATCGCCGGAGAAACGTCCACGCGAAGCGCGATGTGGGGGGCGTGCCCGGGCCACTGGCCCTGAGCCTCACGCGCCCGGATCCCGGGTGCGGCCATTCGAGCCGTCCCGCTCCATCGCCCGGCCCGCCCCTCCCGGAGGGTTTGTGGGCCGGACCGGCCGGTCCCGGAGCCACCTCGTGGATCCGGTGCGCCGTCGCGGCGCCTTTCGGGGCGCCCCACCGGGTCCTGGCGCGAGCCGCCCCCGGACATCACCAACCGGCCGCCGTACCGACGCGGTGCGGCGCGCACGCGACACGATCACAGGAGGCGACCGAGTGTTGGCCACGTCGGGGGAACCGTTGCGCATACAGCTCTTGGGGCCGGTACGTGTATGGCGGCAGGGCCAGGAGGTGCCACTGGGGCCGCCCAAACAGCGCGCGGTGCTCGCTCTGCTCGCCAGCAGGGCGGGCGAGGTGGTCGGTGTCGACAACATCGTCGACGCGCTCTGGGACGGTGACATCCCCCAGACCGCGACGAACGGGGTCCACAC
This sequence comes from Streptomyces sp. NPDC006261, assembly GCF_040613515.1. Classification (NCBI taxonomy): domain Bacteria; kingdom Bacillati; phylum Actinomycetota; class Actinomycetes; order Kitasatosporales; family Streptomycetaceae; genus Streptomyces; species Streptomyces sp. NPDC006261. The sequence goes on along the minus strand of NZ_JBEXSI010000011.1, from coordinate 89,135 downwards.
CTATGTGGCCGGCCTGCGTCGCGCGCTGGAGCCGGGGCGCAGCAGACGCGAGGCGGGGGCGATCCTCACCTCGGTCTCCGGCGGCTACTGCCTGCGGATGGACCCGGAACAGGTGGACGCCACGCTCTTCACCCGCCGCCACGCCCGGGCCCGCCGATCACGGATCGGGGGGAGCCCGGACGAAGCCGTGCGGTGTTACGAGGAGGCCCTCGCGCTCTGGCGCGGGGAGGCGTACTCCGGGGTCCCGGGACCGTTCGCCGCCGTGGAGCGGACCCGGCTGCGGGACCTCCGGCTGACCGCCGTCGAGGAGTGGGCCGCCGACATGCTGGAGGCGGGCCGCCACGCGGAGGCGGTCGCCGAACTCTCCGCCGCCCTGGGCGAGGAGCCGCTGCGCGAGAAGCTGAGCTGGCTGCTCATGCTCACCCTCTACCGCAGCGGACGCCAGGCGCACGCGCTGGCCGTCTACACCAAGACCAGGCAACTGCTCAACCGGGAGCTGGGCATCGAGCCGGGCGCCGAGCTGCGCAGCCTGCACCAGCAGATACTGGCCGGTCACCCGAGGCTGCGCAGGGAGGGGGAGGCCACGGATCCACGACGCGGACGAAGACACATGAGCGAAGCCCCCGACCTCTCGCGGCCGGTACAACTACCGCCGTTGGCGCGGGGATTCGTCGGACGCACGGCCGAACTCGCGAGGCTGGAGGAGCTGTTGGACGACGAGCGGGGCGGGTACGGTGCGAGCACCCCCATCGCCGCCGTCGACGGCCCGCCGGGCGTAGGCAAGACGGCGTTCGTCCTGGAGCTGGCTCACCGGCTGCTGGACCGCTTCCCGGACGGCCAGCTCTACGTGGACCTCTGCGGCACGGGCCGGCAGGGCCGGCCGCTGACCGCGTCGGACGCGCTCGAACAACTCCTGACCAGCCTCGGCGTCGAGCGCTCCAGGATGCCCGCCGATGTGGCCGGTCGCTCCACGCTCTACCGCAGCCTGCTGCACGGCCGCCGGATGCTCGTGGTGCTCGACGAGGCCCTCGGCGCCGACCAGCTGAGGCCGCTCATACCGCGCGGCTCGTCCTGTGTCCTGGCCACCGGCAGACAGCGGTTCAGCGGACTGGCCGCACGCGACGGCGCCCACGTGCTGACCATGGGCCCGCTGGCCGACCGTGACGCGGCGACCCTGCTCACCAGCCTCTGCGGGGGCCGGCTCCGCGGGCAGGAGGCGGCCGCGGTGCGACTGGTGCGGCTGTGCGGCGGACTGCCGCTGGCCCTGCGGATCGCGGCGGAGGAGCTGGCGGCCAATCCCGCCGTGCCGCTCCCCGCCGTCATCGAGCGGTTCGCCGCCGCCTGCGCGGAGCGCGAGTCACCGGGGAACCGTGCGGCTGCCCTGATCCGCCTGGTCGAGTGGGAGGCCGGGTCCGGGCGGGAGGCGCCGGCGCCCGTGCAGGTGGAGATGGCCGACGTCCGCACCGTCGTCCTGCGGTAGGGGGCGGCCCGGGTGGGGCGGGCGCGGTCGCACCCGTCCCACCGGAGGGAGTCAGGCCGGGAGGTCCTCCGGCCCGGTCGGCATCGTGCGCAGCTTCCCGACGGGCGAGAGGATGATCGGCACGAGCATCGCCGCCGACAGCACCCCCGCGACCCACAGCGCCGCGTGCAGCCCCAGTACCCCGGCCAGCAGCCCGCCGACCGGCCCGCCGAGCGCCCCGCCGCCGTACAGCAGCATGCGCATCGCGGCCGTCATCCGGCCCATCAGCGGCTGCGGGGTGATGCTCTGCCGCAGACTCACGATGATCACGTTGGAGATGCTGGAGCCGAAGTACTCCAGGAAGAACGACGCGACGAACAGGCCCACCAGCAGCCACGAGGGCCCGCCCGCCGCAGGGATCAGCAGCGGACCCAGGAAGATGATGGAGACCGAGACCCGGTAGGCCGTCCCCACCGAGAGACGGCGGACCACCATCCCGGCGATCAGTGCGCCGAGCAGGCCGCCCACCGCCGCCGCGCCCATCACGAAGCCGACCGTCGCCGCCGACAGCTCCTTGTCCCGTACCGCGTACAGCAGGAACAGCGACTGCACCATGGTCAGGAAGAAGTTGCAGGAGCAGCCGATGAGCGCGATCGCGCGCAGCCACCGGTTGCCGAACACCCAGCGCAGCCCCTCCGCCAGCTCGGTGCGCAGCTGCCGCTTCGAGGCCCGCGCCGGAGGATCCGGCTCCGGCGCGCGGACCAGCAGCAGGGAGATCACCGACAGGGCGTACGAGAAGGCGTTGGCGGCCATCGCCGCGGGCGCCGAGAAGGCGGTGACCAGCGTCCCCGCGATCCCGGGGCCCGCCACATCGGCCGAGGACAGGGTGGCGTTGAGCTTGGTGTTGGCCTCCAGCAGACTGCGCTTGTCCTTCACCAGCACCGGTACGTAACTCATCCAGCTGACATCGAAGAGCACCGCCGCCGTGCCGACGCCGAACGCCAGCACGTACAGCAGGGGCAGGGTCAGCAGCCCGAAGTGGTACAGCAGCGGCACCAGGCCGATGAGGACCATCCGGACGATGTTGGCACCCAGCATCACCGGCCGCTTGCGCACCCGGTCCACCCAGACGCCGAAGACCAGGGCGAGCGCCAGGAACGGCACCAGCTGGGCGAAGCGGAGCATGCCGAGCTGCTCGGGCCCGACCTGGAAGACCAGGACCGCGGTGAGCGGCAGGGCGAGGTTGGCTATCTGGGTGCCGTACAGGGAGAGCCCTTCCCCCACCCAGAACACCAGGAAGTCCCGGTTGTGCCACAGGCTCCGGGGCGGCGGGGGCTCGGCCTCCTTCGTCCCGGAGCCGGTGGCGGTGCCCGCGTCGCCGCGGCCGTTGTCCTCGCTCACAGCGAAGCTCCCCTGCGCAGCGCCCGGTTGACGATGTCCGCGATGGCCACGAGGCCCGGTTCCCGCCAGATGGAGTGGTGGTCGCCCGGCACGGTGTGCTGGTCGAGCCGGCTTGCGTACGGCTCCCAGCGCAGCAGGTGCGGCTCCGACCTCTCGGCCCTGACCAGGGTGGTGGGGCCGTCGTGGGCACCGTCGATGACGTGGTCCACCATCGAGCGGGCATGGGCCCGGAACAGGGTGAACCGCTCCAGCAGGAACTCCGCGTCGAACTCCTCCGGTACGGTCCCGGAGTCCGCGATGGCCGCCAGCCGCTCCTGCGGCCCCGCCTCCGGGCCGAGCTTCGCCAGCGCCCGGTCCAGCTCGGGAGCCCCGCCGCTCACCAGCCCCAGGAAGTCGTGGAGGAAGTACCGGACCAGCGCGGGCCCCGGCGGGAAGGGCTGCGTGCCGGGCAGTGCCGCGTCGATCACGACCAGCAGCGGCACCTCCTCGCCGTCGGCGGCCAGCAGCCGGGCCATCTCGAAGGCCACGACCCCGCCCAGGGACCAGCCGAGCAGCTGGTAGGGCCCGTGCGGGCGGGCCGCCCTGAGCGTGGCCGTGTGCACCTGGGCCAACTCCCTTATCGACTGAGCCGGTTCGTCGACACCGTCGAACCCGGGGGCCTCGAAGCCGAACACGGGGGTGCCGGGGTCGAGCCGCGCGGCCAGGTCGGTGTAGCAGTACGGCGAGCCGGAGACCGGGTGGACGCAGTACACGGGCGGCAGGTGGCCGCCCGCTCGGAGCGGGACGAGGCTGTCGTGGGGGAGTGCGGTCACCGTTTCCGGCCTCCGTCTTCCTGTGCTGTCGCGGGTGGCGCCGAACCGAGGAGCTGGTCGATGGCGGCGGCGACGCCGCTGACGGTGCCACCGCCGTGGAGCAGACGTACGTTCACCTTGGTCCCGAAGTGTTTGCTGAGCCGGCTGACCGCCCGCATGGCCTGGAGCGAATCGCCGCCGGCCGCGAGGAAGGAGCTGTTCGCCCCGATCTTCGGGGCCGACAGCACGGTGGAGAAGATGTCGGCGACCGCTTTCTCCGTCGGGGTGGCCGGCGCGACGTACGACGCCTCCCCGTCTTCCGGGGGCGGCGGCGCGGGCAGCGCCTTGCGGTCGGTCTTGCCGTTGGCGGAGAGCGGCAGCCGGTCCAGGACGAGGACGACGCCCGGCACCATGTACGGCGGGAGCGCGCCCGCCAGATGGGCGCTGATCACCCGGGGCCGGACCGTGCGGCCGGGGTGCGGCACGACGTATCCGACCAGCCGCAGGTCACCGGCCGCGTCCCTGCGGGTGGCGACGACCGCCTCCCTGACCGCCTCGTGGGACCTCAACACCGCTTCGATCTCGCCGAGTTCGATGCGGTGGCCGTTCACCTTGACCTGGAAGTCTGACCGGCCGAGCAGCTCGATCAGCCCGTCGGGGCCGTACCGGGCCACATCGCCCGTCCGGTAGAGCCGTTCGCTCCTGACCTCGCCGTGGGACCAGTCGAAGAACCGCTCCCCGGTCAGTTCGGGCCGGTCGAGATAGCCGGTGGCCAGGCCGATGCCCGCCAGATGGAGTTCGCCCGCGACACCGGGCGGCACCGGCTGGAGGCCGTCATCCAGGATGTATGTGCGCTGGTTGGCCATCGGCCGCCCGTACGGGATGCTCGTCCACCCCGGATCTACCTCGCCCACCTCGTACAGTGTGGAGTGGATCGAGGACTCGGTGGCCCCGCCGAGCGCCACGAACCGGAGCCGGGGAGCGGCCTTGCGTGTCCGGTCCGGCAGCGAGAGCGGCACCCAGTCCCCGCCCAGCAACGCCAGGCGAAGGGCCGCGAGCGGCGGGGCGCCGCTCTGCTCCAGCTGTTCCACGACCAGTTCGAGCAGCGCGGGTGCCGAGTTCCAGACCGTGATCCGGTGCGTGGCCAGCAGATCGGCCCAGTGCTGCGGGTCCTTGGCGAGCGCGGGCTCGGGCAGGACGACCGTGCCCCCGGCGGCCGTCAGCCCCAGGAACTCGTAGACGGACATGTCGAAGCTGGGCGACGACAGCGCGAGGACGCGGTCCCCGGTACCCACCGAGAAGCGGGAGTTGAGGTCCGCGATGTTGTTCATCACCCCGCGGTGGCGGAGCGCGATCGGCTTGGGCGCGCCGGTCGATCCCGAGGTGTGGATGACGTACGCGAGGTCTCCGGGCGCCACCCCGCTGCTGACGTTCCCGGCCGGGGCACCGGCCCACTGCCCCGCGTCCCGGTCCAGCTCCACGACCCGTGGCCCCACATCGGAGAGCCGCGAGGAGAGCCCGCTCCGGGAGACGATCACCGCACACGAGGTGCCGGTGACCATGGCCGCGATCCGCTGCTCCGGGTAGTCCGGGTCCAACGGGACGTAGGCGGAGCCCGACTTGAGGACACCCAGCACCGCCACCAGCAGGTCGGGCGACCGGTCCAGGCAGATGCCCACCCGGCCCCCGACACCCGCACCGAGCCCGCGCAGATGACGCGCCAGCCGGTTTGCCGCCGCGTTGACCTCGCCGTACGTCCACTGCTCCGCGCCACGGATGAGTGCGAGGGCCCCGGGATCGGCGGCCGCCCGCTCCTCGAACGCCTCGTGCAGGCAGCGCTCGTGGGGGAGGTCGGCCGCCGTGTCGTTCCACTCCACCAAGGTGCGGCGCAGCTCGCCGTCGGTGAGGAGCCTCAGTCGGGAGACGGCGGCCTCCGGGCGGGCGAGCGCGTCCTCCACCAGCGTACGGAAGTGGGTGAGCAGACGGAGTACGGTCTCCTGGTCGAACAGCGCCGCGTCATAACGGAGTTGCACGATGCGGTGGACGTAGGACCCGCCACTGCGCTCCAGCAGCACCAGCTCCAGATCGGCCGGTTCGTCGCCGTCCGCAATCGGCTCGCGGCTCTCCAGGATGGTCCGGGCGAGCCCGGCCGGTGTCGTGTCTTCGCCGATGGCACAGCTCAGCCGGACGGAACCGGCACCGGGCGTACGGACACGGAAGCCGAACTCCGCCTGGCCCGTGTACCGGTGGAGCAGTGCGGCGAACCCGGCGAGCAGCAGCTCCTCCGGGGCCGCCCCGGCCGCACCGTCGAGCACCACCCGCTGCCGGGCGGTGCACCCGGCGGGCTCGCTCTGCCGGGGCCGGTCGGTGGGCAGCAGGGCGGGGGGCGCCGATCCGCCCTGGTGATGAAGCGTCACGCCAATCCTCCCGCCCGCGCGCCGGAGGCCACCGGAGCCGGCGCCCCTCCAGCCGGCACCCCGGACACCGCTCCCAGTGGCAGTGGATGGCGGGCACACAGCTCCGCCACCCCGGCCCGGACCGCGTCCCGCTCCCCGGCGTCGAGCACGTACTCCCGCTCTCCCCGGACCGTCGTCGCCTCCAGCACCCGGTGCAGCAGCGCGGCACAGCTGCGCATCCCGGCCGGGCCCATGCCCCGCTGGGCCAGGATGTTGGTGCCCAGGCGCAGCCCGCTGGTGACGAGCGGCGGCCGGGTGTCGTCCGGGACCCGGTTCCGGTTGGCGAGAATGCCGCACTCCTCCAGGGCCCGTTCCGCGACCACCCCGGTCATGGGGCGGCCGGTCAGGTCGATCAGCACCATGTGGTTGTCGGTACCGCCGGTCAGGACCCGGTGGCCCAGCGCCGACAGGGCGTCCGCGAGCGCAGCCGCGTTGTCGACGACCAGCCGCATCGTCTCCTTGAAGGCGGGCTCCGCGACCAGGGCGAGGGCCCGGGCCTTCGCCGCGATGGCCGCCGGGTTCGGTGTGCCCTGCGACAGGGGGAAGACGGCCCGCTGCATCAGCCGCGACAGCGGGGTGCGGCCGTCGGGACCGGGCGTCGCGTGCTCACGCCCGATCAGGATCAGCCCACCGCGCGGCCCGCCGAGCTGCTTGTACGTACTGGTCGTCGTCGCGTGCGCCAGATCGACCGGCGTCGGATGCTCCCCGGCCGCCACCAGCCCCGCGATGTGCGAGATGTCCGCGACCAGGTACGCCCCCACCGAGTCCGCGATCGCCCGGAAGCGAGCGAAGTCGAGCGTACGGGGGTGGGCGCTGGCCCCAGCGATGAGCACGCTCGGCCGGTGCTGCCCGGCCAGCGCCGCCACCTGCCCGTAGTCGATCCGCCCCTCACCGTCCAGCCCGTAGTGCACGGCCTTGTAGTGCATCCCGGTCACCGAGGCGGGGGAGCCGTGGGTGAGGTGCCCCCCGGAGTCCAGGTCCAGGGCGAGAATGGTCCCGCCCGGGCGGACCAGCGCGGCCAGCACCGCCTGGTTGGCCGAGGAGCAGGAGTGGGGCTGGACATTGGCGTACACCGCGCCGAACGCCTGCTTGGCCCGCTCCACCGCGAGCCGCTCCACCCGGTCGAACTGCGCGGCTCCCGGGTGGTAGCGCGCCCCCGGATACCCCTCGGCCGTGACGTTGGACAGGGCCGATCCGGCGGCCGCCAGCACCGAGGGGTCGGCGATGCTGGTGGACGCCACCATGGCGAGCGTCGCCTGCTGCTGCACCACCTCGGCGTCCAGCAGCCGCGCCAGCTCGGGGTCGGCCGCGCTCAGCGCAGCCGATCCCTGCTGCGCCAACTCCGCCTGTGTCAGGACGGGTTCAGGCACGGCTGGCCGCCTTTCCGGCCTTCGCCACCAGCTCGTCGATCGCCGTCGCGAGCGCGCCGACCGTGGCACCGCCGTACAACAGACGGACGTTGACCTTCACCTTGAAGTGCTTGTTCAGCCGGCTCACCGCCCGCATCGCCTGCAGCGAGTTGCCGCCCAGCTCGAAGAAGCTGGCACCGGTCCCGACGCGCTCCTGCGCCAGCACGGTCCCGAAGACCTCGACGACCTTCTCCTCGGTCGGGGTGGCCGGGGCGACGTACGAGTCCACCGCACCGCCCGCGGCGACCGGGGCGGGCAGCGCCGCCCGGTTGATCTTGCGGGCCGGGGTCAGCGGGAACTCCTCCAGCTCCACCCACGCGGTCGGCACCATGTACTCGGGCATCGTCCGCCCCAGGTGGTCCCGCAGCTCCGCCACGGTCGGCGAGGTGTCGCCGAGGACCGTGTAGTAACCGACGAGCTGCTTCTCCCCGTCGTCCTCGCGCAGCAGCACCAGCGCCATCCGGACCTTGGGGTGGGTCAGCAGCCCCGACTCGATCTCCCCGAGCTCGATGCGCAGACCGCGCAGCTTCACCTGGTTGTCCAGGCGCCCGATGAAGTCGATCTGGAGGTCGGGCGTCCAGCGCACCAGGTCACCGGTGCGGTAGACGCGTCCCTCACCGAGGAACGGGTCCGGCACGAACTTCTCGTCCGTGAGCTCCGGCAGGTTGAGGTAGCCGCGCGAGAGGCCCTCGTCCCCGCCGATCAGCAGCTCACCCGGGACACCGACCGGCACCAGGTTGAACTCCTTGTCGACCACATAGTGCAGCCGGCTGAACTCCGGGCGCCCGATCGGCGGCGACGACTTCCATTCGCGGTGCTCGCACAGATACTCCGTGGTCGCCACCGACGCCTCGGTCGGCCCGTACAGGTTCACGAACTGGCGACCCGGCAGGTTCCACTTGTTGACCAGCTCGGCCGGCAGCGCCTCCGCCCCGCCCATGATGTATTTCAGGTCCGGATACGGCTCCGCCTCCACCAGCGACAGGATCGCCGGCGAAAGCCCGGCGTAGGTCACCCGCTGGTCGCGCATCAACGCCCCCAGCGACTCCGGCGATGAGGCGTCCTCGGGCGCCACCAGTACCATCGCGGACCCGCTGATCAGCCCGGCGAAGATCTCGCCCTGCGACATGTCGAACGTGAGTGCGGGGAGTTGGAGCAGCCGGTCCGTGTGACCCCACTCGCCGAAGGTCCGCCGGTAGGCCTCGATGAACATGCGCAGCCCGCGCTGTTCGATCATCACACCCTTGGGCTTACCGGTCGACCCGGAGGTGTAGAGGACATAGACGAGCGACGTCGGCTCCGCCCACTCCTCCAGGGGTACGTCGTCGGCCTCGGCCTCCACCGTCTCCCACTCGGTGTCGATCCGCAGGACCTCCCACCCGCTGGAGGGCGGCAGATCACCGACGTCGGCGTCCCGGGTGATGACGAGCGGCGCGGCCGTGTCGCGCAGCATGTGGTCCAGGCGCGCGTTCGGGTGCGAGGGGTCGATGATCGTGTACGCGGCCCCGGAGACCATCACGCCGACGATCGCCACCAGGGCGTCCAGGTCCCGGTCCATCGCGATGGCGACGACCTGCTCCTGTTTCACGCCCCGCGAGCGGATGTGGCGGGCGAGCTTGTCCGATCGCCGGATCAGCTCGGCGTACGTCATCTCCTTGCCCCGGCACACGGCGGCGACCAGGTCGGGGTGCTCGCGTGCGATGCGGGCGATGGTGGCGTGCACCGGCTCGGTCGGGTAGTCGAAGTCGGCCCCGCGCCCGGCCTCCAGCAGCTCGCGCCGCTCCTCATCGGAGAGGAGGGGCAGCTTGGACACCGGGGTGTCCGGGTCGGCGGCGGCCGCGCCCAGCACGGTCCGGAAGTGCTCGACCATGGCCTCGACCCGGCGCCGGTCGTACAGGTCGGTGGCGTACTCCACGATCAGCCGCAGCCGGTCCGCGCCTTCGATGAAGCTGAAGGACAGATCGAAGCGGGACCGCCCGCCGGAGACCAGGATCGACTCGGTCGCAAGTCCGTCCAGCTGGAGCGCGTCCCCGGTCGTCGTCTCGCCCAGCAGCTGCACGGCGATCTGGAACAGCGGGTTGCGCCCCGCGTCCCGCACCGGCTGAACCCGGTCGACGACATGGTCGAACGGCACGTCCTGGTTGTCGTACACATCGAGGTTGTTGTCGGCGATCCGCTCGATCAGCTCGGCGAAGGTGATCCCGCCGGAGAGATCCGAGCGCAGCACCGTCATATTGATGAACAGGCCTACGACGTCCTCGAGTTCGGGATCGGTACGGCCGAGCATCGGCACCCCGATCGCGATGTCGTCCTGGCCGCTGTACCGGGCCAGCACCACCTTCAGCGCAGCCGCCACCACCATGTACAGCGAGGCGCCCTGCTCCTGCGCGAGGGAGCGGGCCTGGCCCAGCAGGTCGGCCGGGAAGCTGACGGTGAAGGTCTCGCCGCTGCGGGTGGGCTCCGCCGGGCGGACCCGGTCGGCGGGCAGCTCCAGCGCCTCCAGACCGGCCAACCGCTCCTGCCAGAAGTCCAGCTCGCTCTCCCACTGCCCCGAGGAGCGCTGCTCCCGCTGGCGCTCCACATGGTCGGCGTAGGTGGCGGCCGGGGCCGGCAGGTCGGGGGTGAGGCCCGCCCGTAGCTGCCGGTACGCCTCGGTGATGTCCCGGCTGATCACCCCGCCGGACCAGCCGTCGGTGACGATGTGGTGGTAGTTGAGGGAGAGGACGTGCTCCTCGTCGGCCAGCCGGAACAGCTGGAACCGGCGCACCGGACCGGCCGCCAGGTCGAACGGGGTGTCGGCCTCCGCCTTGAGCGCCTGGTCGAGCGCCTGCTCCCGCTCGTCGGCCGTGAGACCCGACAGGTCGGTGACCGGCAGCGGGGTGTCCTTCGCCGGGGCGACGACCTGGTGCGGCACGCCGTCCACCGCGTGCAGGGTCACCCGCAGCTGGTCGTGACGGGCCACGAGGAGGTTGAGCGCACCTTCCAGCGCGGGCAGGTCCAGCGGGCCGCGCAGCCGGTAGGCGGTGGGGACGTTGTAGGTGGTCTCCCCGGGGTTCATCTGGTCCAGGAACCACAACTGCTCCTGCCCGAAGGACAGATGCATACGGGACTCGTCAGCGTCCGACGCGCTCATGGTCACAGGACTCCGTTCGGCAGGTTGCTGTTCTGTTTGCTGTTCTGTCCGTTGAAGGGAGCAGCGGGCGGGGGGACATGAGGGGAGGGGCGGAGCAGCGGTTCGATCCGTCTCAGCCCCTCGGTCACGGCCTCGGGATCGCGGGCGAAACAGATCCGGAAGCCGTCGAAGGCCCCGAGGGTCTCGCCGGGCATCAGCAGTACCCCGGCGTCCAGCACCCGGCGGCAGAGCGCCAGCGGCTGCTCCCCGGTGGTCAGCCGGAGCCAGGCGAACGGGGTGTTCTCGGGCTCCACGAGCTGTACGGCGTCCGCGTTGCGCTCCGCGAACTCCCGTACGAGCTTGAGCCCTTGGCCGGTGATGTCGGCGTACCGGCTCAGATAGTGGTCCCGGTGGTCCAGCACATCGCAGGCCAGCGTCTCGCAGAGCACCGAGTTGGCGATGGTGGAGAGGAACTTGCGGCGCGCGCACCCCTCGACGACCTCCGGCGGCCCGTACAGCCAGCCGACCCGCAGACCGGGGAAGCCGTACACCTTGGAGAGGCTGGAGACCGAGACCACCCGGTCGCTGCCGACCGCGGGGGAGTCCCTCAGATCGAGCGCGTACTCCTCGTCGAGCAGCAGATAGGCGTCCCATCGCTCCGCCAGCTCCAGCAGCCCACGCAGATCGGCATCAGTGATCCGCCGGCCGGTGGGGTTGCAGGGGGAGTTGGCGACGATCAGCCGCAGCCTGGGGCCGGCCAGCGCGGCGGCGGCCTCCACGTCGAAGGTGAGGTCGTCGCGGTAGGGGGCGCAGTCGACCTGGCACCCGAGATCGGCGGTGATGTCCCAGGACTGCTGCCACCCCGGGCGGTAGACGATCACCTGCGCGCCTGGGGTGAGCAGGGAGGCGTAGACGAGGTAGAGGGCCTGCTGCGCCCCCTGCGTGATCAGTACGGAGGCGGGGTCACCGCCGTAGAGATCGGCGACCCGGTCGCGCAGCGCGCCGATGCCCCGGTCGTGCCCGTAGTCCAGCTCCAGGCCGGGGTCCACGGCGAGCTGGTCGAGCCGTCCCGGAAGCATGTTGCTGTCCCCGAGGTCGATGTCGAAGCGTCCGGCGGCGTCCTCGAAGACCCACCGCTGCATCGGGTACTCATCCGTGAGGCTCACCGGTCGGCCTCCGCCGTCCGGTCCAGCAGGGCGCGCAGCGGCGGGGCGAACACACCGCTCGCCACCTGCTGGGCGTCCCCGGTCAGCGTCACGGACCCGTCCGGGGCGAGGGCCACGGTCACACTCCCGCCCGGCATGCGGACCTCCACCCGGTCGTCGCAGAGCCCCAGTTCCCGGGCCGCGGAGGCGGCGGCACAGGCACTGCTGCCCGAGGCCAGCGCGTAACCGGCACCCCGTTCGTACACCTCGATCTCCAGGACGCCCCGGCTCACCACCCGCAGGAACTGCACGTTGGTGCGGTGCGGGAAGCGGGCGTGCCCGGCGATCTCGGGGCCCAGGCTCCGGGCGAGCGCGGCGGTCGGCTCGGCCACGGGCACCACCGTGTGCGGGTTGCCGTTGTGGAGCGCGGTCACCGTCAGCTTCCGCTCCCCGACCGTCAGCGGCACGGAGAGCGTCGGCCCCTCGGCGGGGGTGCCGTCCTCGTCCAGCAGCGGCAGGGCGCCGGCCTCGAACAGGGGTTGCCCCAGGCCGATCCGCACGGTCCCGGCCGCCGGATCCAGAATCTGTACGGGGCTGTCGCCCGCGGCCGTGCGCAGCGTGAACGGCTCACCGCCCGCCCACGTCTCCGGCTCCCGCTCGGCCAGGTGCAGGGCGAACATGCGCAGCCCGTTGCCGCTGCGCTCACAGACGGAGCCGTCCGAGTTGAAGAGGGCCAGCCGGACCGGAACCCCGGGGCGGGGCTCCTCCAGCGGGCCGTGCAGCACCCCGTCCGCTCCGATGCCGAAGTGCCGGTCGCAGACGAGCCGTACGGACTCCGGCGAGACGGGGACGTCGGTGCAGCGGGGGTCGATCACCACGTAGTCGTTGCCCAGTGCCTGATACTTGAAGAAGTCGGTCATGACTCGTCTCAGGTAGGTGGCGGGGGACAGGGCCGCTCCCGGCGCGTGCTGCCGCCGGGAACGGCCCCGTCCATCAGGCGTCCTGTTCCTCCAGCGCCGCCGCGTCGTGCTCCTCGCCGTACCACTTCTCCGCCCAGCGGGAGAAGGCGATGATCACGATGTCGCGGTGGCCGGGCCCGCCGTCGGCGGAGAGGACGTCGGTGACGTCGTGGGCGAGCCCACGGTCGTCCAGCAGGACCGCCTGGCCGGCGTCGAGCGTCCCCGACCAGAAGGGCGCGTCCGCCCCCGGCTTCCACAGCCGGGTGGTGCCGCCCGCCACGTTCACCTTGTTCAGGATGGCGATCATGACGAACTCGTGCCCGTCGTGGTGCACCCCCTCCGGGGTGAGCGGACCCGGCTTGCCGCCGTCGGCGCGGGTCCGGTTCTGGTGGACGTTGATCTGCCACGGCTCGGACCGGTCCAGACCGAGTTCGCGGATCCCCTCGGAGATCAGCGGGGTGAAGTCCACCTCGACCGGCTCGTAGACGCGGCGAATACCGCCACCGACCGGGTTGAACTTCTTGTACGTGGTGTAGTCGCGGTGCGGAAGCCGCTTGAACGACCAGTTCTCGTTCTCGGCGGGTGTGAGCTTGTACTGCGAGAACCGCTTGAAGCGGGTCCCGTTGCCCATGTAGTCGTCGACCGGGCAACGGTCGTAGCTGGGCAGGATGTCGGGCGCGACCTCGGGCAGGTCGATGACGGTGAATCCTTCGGCGCCGAGTGGCATGTGCTCTCCCCTCCTGGTGGGTGGTGGCGTGATGTCAGGCGGTGACCGACGGCATCCGCTCGTCCAGGTATGTCGCCGAGGAGTTGAGCCGCCACAGGATGCCGCGGGCGATGGCCCGGCGCATCCGGGGGGACTCGGCGGCGGGCAGCACCACGTTGTGGAACCAGCCCTGGGCGTGCTGGGAGTCGATGGTGATGTGCAGCCGGTGGTAGACGATGCCGACATCGGGCAGGCCGAGCCGCTCCCAGGCGTGCACGACCTGGACGAACCGGTCCGGCGCCATCCACTCGGTCATGCCGAGATAGCCGACGGCCTCCGGGTACAGGGCGCGGTATCGGCACAGCAGGACGGCCAGGTTGCCGTTGAGGAGCGAGTTGGCGGTGAGCGAGCGCTCCAGCTCCTCGTCCGGGATCTCGAAGACCTCGAAGATCTTGTTGAAGAGCGTGGTGTGGACCTGGGCGTGGTCCCCGTTGCCCATCTCGTCCCAGAAGTTGGAGGCGATCTCCATCTTCGCGGCCCCCGCCGTACCGACCTGCATCATCGCCAGCAGATCGTCGAAGCGGCCGTCGACCACGGACTCCTGCATCACGTAGTTGCGCAGGTCGGACTCGGTGGCCCGGTTGCGGATGAACTCGTGGTAGTAGGGGTGCTTGTACACCCGGTGCTCACGTGCGGTCTTCTTCAGCCAGGAGAGGTAGGCCCGCGGTTCGGTGGGCGCCTCCTCCAGCAGCCCCGGCTCGATCAGCCGGTCCTGCGCCTCGGCGGTCGCGGCCTCCAGCTGCCGGCCGATCTCGTGCACGACGACCGAGCCCTCGGCGGTCTCCCGGTCCGTCAGCTTGGTGTGCAGCCGGTAGACCCGGTCGAGCAGGAACTGCTGGGCATAAAGGGCCTGTTGATCGTTCGCGGCCGCAGCCTTGTTGATCTCGGCCACCCGGCCGAGGAGGGCGGTGCGGGCATCGCCCTCGACGTGCGAGTCGACCTTGTCTGCCGCTGTCGCGAGTAATGCGGTGACCTCGTCGACGGTGGCCAGAAAGCCGGTGGCGGGCTCGGTCCCGGCCCGGGAGGTACCAACTTCGAGCATCTGCTTCCCCTTGTATTCACCTGATGACTGTGACGTGCCGTACGTGCTGTGCGGGTAGCCGTCTGTCGTGCTGAGAGGAGGGAGGAGGAAGGGGTATCGCACCGCACACGGCCCTGATGTGCCGGGCAGGGTGTGTGCCAGAACGGCAGAGGCGGTCAATGCGCGCCCATAGTGCCCGCAGACCTCTGGGCAGACTCTGTACGCGGTCTATATGGATTCAGGCCACCCGGTGCGGTGCGGGGGGAGGCCGCCCGGACCTGGCCGGAGGCATGCCGAAAGAGGGCGCGCAGTACGGGACCGTATCCGTACTCCGCGCCCTCGTTCAGGGGGTGGTGGAGAAGTGGTGCTCGGGTATGACAGGGACCGCGGCGGCGGCGATCGGAGCCGGGTGAGGGCGTCTCCTTCAGGTCAGAAGACGGTCCCCGGGTCCTTCACCACCGCACTGGCATCGCACAGCCGCCGCGGCCTCGTCGTCCTGCCCGCACCGCGCGGCACCCCTCATCCGGGTGCGCGGCACAGGCAGGGGCTTCACAGGGGCTCAGTCCTCGCGCAGGGCGCGGACGGCCTCCTCGACGCGCTTGCCGTAGTCGGTGTCGGCGGCGTGGAAGTGGGCGAGGTTCTTCTCGATCACATCGTCGCGGCTGACCTGCGAGAGGCCTCCGGCGATGTTGGCGACCAGGCGGCCCTTCTCCTCCTCCGACATCAGCCGGAAGAGTTCGCCCGCCTGGAAGAAGTCGTCGTCCTTGGCGTGGGCGGGCGCCTCGTGCGTGCCCGTCCAGCCGTGGATGGCCAGCGGGGCGGCGAGCGCCGCGCCCGTCTGGGCCGGACCGGCGTACGAGTTGGGCTCGTAGTTCTTGTCGTGGCGCGAACCGTAGCGGGTGGCGTGAACCCCGTCCCGGCCGTAGTTGTCGACCTCGGCCGCCTTGGGGGCGTTGACCGGCAGCTGGGTGTGGTTCACGCCCAGGCGGTAGCGGTGCGCGTCCGCGTAGGCGAACAGCCGGCCCTGGAGCATCTTGTCCGGGGACGGGCCGATGCCGGGCACGAAGTTGTTCGGTGAGAACGCGGCCTGCTCCACCTCGGCGAAGACGTTGTCCGGGTTCCGGTCCAGCACCAGCCGGCCGACCCGCTGGAGCGGGTAGTCGGCGTGCGGCCACACCTTGGTGAGGTCGAACGGGTTGAACCGGTAGTCCGCGGCGTCGGCGGCAGGCATCACCTGGACGTGCAGCGTCCAGGACGGGTTGACGCCTCGCTCGATGGCCTGGAGCAGGTCCGTCTGGTGCGAGTTGGCGTCCCTGCCGACGAGCTCGGCGGCCTGGTCGGCCGAGAGGGAGCGCACGCCCTGGTTGGTCTTGAAGTGGTACTTGACGAAGAAGGCCTCACCCTCGGCGTTCGTCCACTGGTAGGTGTGCGAGCCGTAGCCGTTCATGTGGCGGTACGAGGCGGGGATGCCGCGGTCGCCCATCAGCCAGGTGACCTGGTGCGTGGCCTCGGGGGTGTGCGCCCAGAAGTCCCAGACGTTGTCCGGCTCCTGCTTGCCCGTGAACGGGTCGCGCTTCTGCGAGTGGATGAAGTCGGGGAACTTGATCGGGTCCTTGATGAAGAACACCGGGGTGTTGTTGCCGACCAGGTCGTAATTGCCCTCGTTCGTATAGAACTTGAGGGCGAAGCCGCGCGGGTCACGGACCGCGTCCGCCCCGCCGAGCGAGTCGGCGACGGTCGAGAACCGGATGAACGTCTCGGTGCGCTTGCCGACCTCGGAGAGGAAGTCGGCGCGGGTGAAGCCGGTGACGTCGTCGGTCACCTCGAAGTAGCCGTACGCGCCGGAGCCGCGGGCGTGGACCACGCGCTCCGGGATGCGCTCACGGTTGAAGCGGGCGAGCTTCTCCAGGAGGTGCTGGTCCTGGAGGAGGATCGGTCCACCGACACCGGCGGTGGCGGAGTTCTGGTTGTCGGCGACCGGGGCGCCTGACTCGGTCGTGAGCACACGCTTAGCCATGTGGCGGGATGACCTTTCGTACGAGCTGCTGACGGCTTGAGGAGCGTAGATTCGCCGCGAGGCAACGTCAACAGTTTGTTGAAAACGAAGTGTGTGGTTCCGGGCCGCGGCAGCGCCTGGGCGCGACAGGACAGGTGTCAGCGCCACCGCGGCCCGGAGTTCGTGGGGCCCCTTGCGGGGCCGGGGGTCAGACCTGGGAGCCGGAGAGCCGCTCGACCGAGCGCAGCAGCGCCGAGTGGTCCAGGCCGCCGTCGCCCTGGGCACGCAGCGAGGCGACCAGTTGGGCGACCACACCGCCGACGGGCAGGGCGGCGCCGACGTTGCGGGCGGCGTCGGTCACGATGCCCATGTCCTTGTGGTGCAGGTCGATCCGGAAGCCGGGGGCGAAGTCCCGCTTCAGGAAGTTGTCCTTCTTGCGGGTCAGCACGGTCGACCCGGCCAGACCGCCGTTCAGGACGTCCAGCGCGGCGGCGAGGTCCACCCCGGACTTCTCCAGGAAGACCACGGCCTCGGCGCAGGCCTGGATGTTGACGGCGACGATCAGCTGGTTGGCCGCCTTCACCGTCTGGCCGGAGCCGTGGGGGCCGCAGAGCACGATGGTCTTGCCGAGCGCCTCCAGCAGCGGCTTCGCGGCGTCGAAGTCCGCCTGCTCACCGCCGACCATGATGGACAGGACCGCCTCGATGGCGCCGGCCTCGCCGCCGGAGACCGGCGCGTCCAGGACCCGGATGCCCTTCTCGGCCGCGCTCTTGGCGAGGTCCACGGAGGTCTGAGGGGTGATGGAGGACATGTCCACCAGCAGCGCGCCGCGCCTGGCGTTCTCCAGGATGCCCTCGGGGCCGTAGGCGATGGCCTCGACCTGCGGGGAGGCGGGCACCATCGTGATGACGACGTCGGCGTCCTTGACCGCGTCCGCGATCGAGGAGGCGCCGCTGCCGCCGGCCGCGACCAGCCGGTCGATCTTGTCCTGCTCCAGGGTGTATCCGGTGACGGCGTAACCGGCCTTGATCAGGTTCTCCGACATGGGGGAGCCCATGATGCCGAGACCGATCCACGCAACCTTGGGGAGGTTGTTGCTCATGAGGGTGCCTTCCTGAAAAACGTTTTTACGTAAGGGGGTTGGGCGCGACCGAGGGTCGGCCCGGCCCGCCAGCGGCCGGTCAGCCGGCGGCTCGGGCCGACGCCGGGAGCCAGTCGAAGGACTCGGCGCTCGGCCGGTCGCCCGGCTTGTACTCCAGGCCGATCCAGCCCGCGTAACCGGCGTCCTTCAGCTCGTCGAGGAGCCGCTCCAGCGGGAGCGTGCCGGTGCCCGGCGCGCCGCGGCCCGGGTTGTCGGCGATCTGGACGTGGCCGGTCTTCGCCGCGTACGCCTTGATGACCTGGCTCAGCTCCTCGCCGTTCATCGACAGGTGATAGAGGTCCAGCAGGAACTTGGCGTTCCCGAGGCCCGTCGCCGCGTTGACCTTGTCGACGACCTCGATCGCTGCCGGTGCGCTGACCAGCGGATAGAGCGGCGACTCCGGCTTGTTGAGGGTCTCGACGAGGAGGATGGCCCCGGTACGGTCCGCCGCGCGGGCGGCCAGCACCAGGTTCTCCAGGGCGAGCGCGTCCTGCACCACCGGGTCCGCGCCCTCGACGCGGTTGCCGTACAGCGCGTTGAGCGCCGTGCAGCCGACCGAGGCGGCGAAGTCGGCCGCCACCTCGATGTTGGCCCGGAAGCGGTCCGACTCCGTGCCGGGCACGGAGAGCGCGCCGCGGTCGGGGCCGGGCAGCTGTCCGGCGTAGAAGTTCAGCCCCACCAGCTGGGTGCCGGCGTCGTCGAGCGCCTTCTTGAGGGCGTCGAGCTCCGCCTGCGGCGGGGTCGGGGTCTCGATCCAGGGCCACCACAGCTCGACCGCCGTGAAGCCCGCCGCGGCGGCTGCCGCGGGACGCTCCAGGAGCGGGAGTTCCGTGAAGAGGATCGAAAGGTTCACATCGAAGCGCTGGTCCGGGTATCCCATGAGGATGTCGGCGCTCCTTCCGTATTGCGGAAGTTAGTTTCTGCTTAACGGAAGATTGCCCGGCAGGTGGCGGGGCTGTCAAGGGGGTGCGGCAAAATTGGCTCCGGCCGGCGGCGTACGGAATCGGTGGCAGGGACCCCTTCGGGCATGCGAAAGCGGGGCGGGGGCCGCCGTCGACCCCCGCCCCGCCTGGCGCTCACGCCGTACGTACCGCTCCTAGCTGCCCGGAACCGTGTCCTCGAAGGTCTTCCCCGCAACTCGGTACGCCCCGACCATGGCGTTCACCTGCGACGGGGTGAGCACCTGGTCCTTCACGTGCAGGACGTAGTCCACCTGCTGGTCGTAGGCGCGGGGCGTGGTGCTCGGCTGCCCCTCCAGGTCGATCAGCCACTGGTTGAAGTTGATCGACATGGGCCGCTCCGGCAGGAATGCCGCTCCGTGCGTCCCGAAGTGCTGACCGTCGACGTAGTACGTGATCCGGTTGTTGTCGATGGTCACCACCAGGTCGTGCCAGCCCGCGTACGACTGGCGGACCTCGCTGTGCGCGTTGACCGCCTCCCACGGGTCGGGCCGGTAGGTCTCCCACGAGGTGGCGTAGAGGATGTTGGCCGGCTCGCCCCAGCCGCCGTTCGGCAGATACTCGAAGTCGTACTCCGCGTAGTCGTCCGCCATCGGCGCCTTGAGGTCGTTGATCGTGAAGAACGTCTGCACGATCCGGTCGCCGTCCGGCCCCGAGCGCGGCGCGTCGCTGAACTTCACCCGGGACGCGTACGTGCCGTTCTTGAACTTCATCGACTGCGTCAGGATCTCGGTGTGCTTGGTCGAGGCACCCGTCCCCGCGGTGGAGGTCTCCAGGTTCATCACCGAGTTGCCGCTCTGCGAGGCGAAGGTGACGTTCTCGGCTGCCCAGGTCGCGCCCGGCACCCCCGGACCGCCGGAGTTGGACCGTACGCTCCAGCCGTTCGCGTTGATCTTCGGGTCGGTGTGCGAGCTGTAGTCGAAGTCGTCGAACAGCCGCGCCCCGTCCCCCGGCGGGTCGGTGGGCGGGTCCGTGGGGTCCGGCGGGTCGGTCGGCCCGTTGCCCCCGGGCGCCTCGCCCCACACGGTCGCCCCGTTCACCTGGGCCGTCACCTTGGACCAGTCGCCGTACGTGGTCCGGTCCGGGCCGAAGGAGTAGTCGTCGGACTGGATGAGCGAGGCCCAGGACGCCTGATGGAAGCGGAGCTGCATGTCCCCGGTGTCCGCCCCCGGCGCCAGCGAACCCGCGCCCGGGGTGAAGCCGATCTCCAGATACCGGTCGGCGGTGGCCGTCGGGGAGGCGAGCGTCCCGAACGTGCCGGTGATGTTCGCGCACCCCTTCACCGCCCAGGAGCAGGCGAACCGGTAGGCGGCGGAGGCCGAGTCGGCCTTGAAGTAGTAGCGCACCTTGACACTGCTCAGCGGTACGGAGGCGGAGCCGGCGTTGCGCACCTTCAGCCACGGCTCGCTCTGGTCGGCGCTCGCGCCGGACGCGCTGGTGCGGTACTGGACGACGATCCCGTCGGCCGCGGCGTTGGCCGAGGACGGCAGCGCGGCGAGCCCGGTGGCGGCCAGGGCCACGGCGGCGGCCGAGACGGCGGCGGTGCGCAGCCGGGACCTGCTGCCGCGCGGATTCCTGCGTGATGTGGTCACGGGTGGGTTCCTCTCCGGAACGGTGGTGGGGGAGTGGTGACGAGTGGGGTCGCGCTGTTCTTGAGGACGGGGACGCGTCATGTGGCCGCCGCGAGCGACCGTGCGTCCAGCGGGCGGTAGGGGACGCCGAGGGCGTCCAGCCGGGCGGTGTGGTGGCGCAGCCGCTCGACGAACCCCGGCCAGTCGCCGCGCCCGCCGGACCAGGAACGGTCGGCCAGCGCGCAGAGCCGCGGGTAGCTGAGGTACTCGATCTCCTCGGGCGTGCGGACGTACTCGGTCCACAGCTGGGCCTGCGTCCCGAGCACCCGGGCCCGCTCGGTCTCCGCCCACTCGGCGGGGGCGGGCTCGTGGTCATGGACCGCGTGCAGGGTGACGGGGGCGCCGGGCTGGGCGACCGGTTCGGACGGGTCGCCGGACTGGGCGTAGTCCAGATAGGTGGCCCGGTGGTGCGCGGCGACCACCTGGTGGCCGCGGCGGGCTGCGGCCAGTGCGTGGGAGGGGTCGCGCCAGGTCATCACCGTGAAGTCCAGGGGGAGTTCGGTGCCCGTCTCGGCCCAGCCGAGCGGGATCCGCCCATGCTCCACGAGGAACGCGCCGATCCGGCCCAGGAACCAGCCGTGCAGCGCCGCCGGGTCCGCGAGCCCCTCGGCCGCCGCGCGTTCCCGGGCGGCCGGGCTGTTCTCCCACTCGGTGGTCGGGCACTCCTCGCCCCCGATGTGGATGTACGGCGACGGGAAGAGGTCCATGACCTCGGCCAGCACCGCTCGGCAGAAGGCGAAGACCTCCTCGTGCACACCGAGGACCGTGTCGCAGACGCCCCAGCGGTCCCACACGTCCAGCTCGCGCGTCGGGTTGTTCCCCAGCTCCGGGTGCGCGGCGAGGGCGGCCCGCACATGGCCGGGCATCTCGATCTCCGGCACGACGGTGACCCCGCGCTCCGCCGCATACCGCACGAGCCCCCGCAACTCCGCCTTGGTGTAAGCCCCTTCGTGCCGGACGGCGTCGAAGCGCACCCCGTCCGGGCCGCTCGGTCCCTGCTGCGACCGTGCCCGCCGGGCCCCGACGGAGGTCAGCCGTGGATAGGCGTCGACCGGCATCCGCCAGCCCTGGTCGTCGGTGAGGTGGAGGTGCAGGACGTTCAGCTTGTGCAGCGCCAAGAGGTCCACGTACCGGCGCAGATACCCGATCGGCCGGAAGTGCCGCGCCACGTCCAGCATCGCCCCGCGCCACGGCCGGTCCGGTACGTCGGTGATCTCGACGCACGGCAGCTCCCAGGAGCCGTGCCCCCGCGCCCCGCCCGACAGGGCCTCGGCGGGGAGGAGTTGGCGGACCGTCTGGATGCCCCGGAACAGCCCGGTCGGGTGGGCGGCGCGCAGGAGGAGCGCCTGGGGGCCGACCGTCAGCCCGTACCCCTCTTCGCCGAGGCCGCCGAGCTGCTCGTCCAGCGCGAGCACGATCCGGCCGTCCGGTGACGGGGCCAGCGGCAGCCCGGCGGCCGGGCCGACCAGGGAGCGCAGCAGGGCGGCGGCCGGTTCGGCGCCCGGGAGAGCGCGGACGGTGGTGTTGCGGTCGAGGGTGAGCCGGCCGCCCAGCGAGGAGACCTTGCTGGGCTGGGGGAGGAGGGCGAGGTCGGGGCGCGATGCGGGCACGAGGTCTCCGGGTTCGTTTCGCGGGCGTGGAGCGGCGGCGGAGCGCTGCGGCCGCTCAGCCCTTGACGGCACCGGCGGCGAAGCCGGAGGTGACATGGCGCTGGAGCAACAGGAAGATCGCCAGGGCGGGCAGCGCGAAGAGGGTGGAAGCGGCCATCGTGGCGCCCCAGTCGGTGCCGAAGGTGTTCTGGAAGGACGACAGCCAGACCGGCAGGGTCCGGTTGTCCTGCTGTTTGATGATCAGGAAGTTGGCGTAGGCGAACTCGTTCCAGGCCGTGATGAAACCGAACAGCGAGGTCGCCATCAGCCCCGGCGCCAGCAACGGCATCGCCACCCGCCAGAACGCCCCGGTCCGGGTGCAGCCGTCGACCTGGGCGGCCTCCTCCAGCTCCGGCGGGATCGTCCCGATGAAGCCGCGCAGCACCACGATGGTGAACGGCAGCGTGATCATGAAGTAGATCAGCGTGAGCGTCGGCAGCCGGTCCAGCATGTCGGTGTCCCGGGAGATGATGTAGATGGGGATGATCAGCGACTCCCAGGGCGCCATCTGCGCTATGAAGACCATCAGCATGAACTGCCGCCGGCCCTTCCACCGCATCCGCGCCACCGCGAAGGCCGCGCCCAGCGCCACCAGCAGGGCGAGCAGGACGGCGCCCAGCGTCACGAGGATGCTGTTGCGCCAGAACAGCGCGAACCCGTCGGCGTCCACGGCTCGTCGGAAGTGGTCGAGGGTCCAGGTGTGCGGGAAGAGCCGCGGGTCGGCGGACTGGATGTCCTTGGACGGCTTGAAGGCCGTGGAGATCATCCAGTACACGGGGAAGAGGCAGACCACGACGGTCACGGCGGCGGCGATGTTCAGGGGCAGGCGCCGCAGCCGGGGGCCTACGGGCACTCGGGGGCGTGCGGGACGGATGGTCATCGGATCTCGTCCTCCTGGCGGAACATCTGGCGGAAGTAGAGGACGAGCACCCCGGACATCAGGACGACGGTGATCATCGAGGCGGCCGAGCCCAGGTCGTACCGCTGGCTGGAGAGGGCCGTCTGCACCGCGTAGACCGGCAGGATCGTGGTGGCGTCGCCCGGCCCGCCGCGGGTCATCACCCAGATCTGGACGAACGCCTTGAACGTCCAGATCACCTCCAGCGAGAAGACCAGCAGGAAGATCGGCCGGAGCATCGGGAAGGTCACCGAGCGGAAGATCCGCCCTGCCCCCGCCCCGTCCAGCCGCGCCGACTCGTACAGCTCCGGGGGCACGGTGGTGAGCGCGGAGTACAGGGTGATCGCGGCGAACGGCACCGACTGCCAGACGATCAGTGTCACCAGGATGGCGAAGGCGGCGGTCCCGTTGGCGAACCACGGATAGCGGTCGAAGGAGTCGAAGCCGAGCGAGGTCAGAGCCCAGTTGACGATGCCGAACTCCGAGTGGAACAGCCACTGGAACACCGTGGTCGCCGCCACCACCGGCATCGCCCAGGCCAGCACGAGTGAGCAGAGCACCACCGTCCGGCCCACCCGCCGCAGTCGCTCCACCATCAGGGCGACCAGCGTGGCGATCACCATGATCAGGACGACGTTGATCGCCATGAACAGGAAGGTGCGGTGGACCACCTCCCAGAACCGCGGGTCCGCCAGCAGCGTGCGGTAGTTCCGCAGCCCGACGAACTTCGCGTCACCGCTGATCAGTTGACGCAGCCGGAAGTCCTGGAAGGAGATCAGGACGGCCCGCACCAGAGGGTAGACCAGCAGATAGAGCATGCCGCCGATGGCGGGGGCGATCAGGGCGTACGGCCAGAGGCTGTGCGCCCGGATCGCCGGCTCCTCGCGTGCGGCGAGGCGCGGGGCCGGCCGCCGCCGGGGTGTGCGGGGTGCTGGGGTCCGTTCGGCGGCGACCGGCACGGCACGCCTCCTTCCCTGCCTGGAACGGATGGAACGGGGTCAGGAACCGGCGTTCATGGCTCGGGTGATGTCCTGCGAGGCCTTCGCCGCCTCCTTGGCCGGATCGCCCCCGGTGAGCACGGCCGTCATGTAGTCCTTGATCGGGTTCTCCGCCTCGACCGCCGCCCACCCCGGGGTGTTGGGTGTGGCATGGCCGTTGGCGGCGCCGACCGCCATCGCTGCCGCACCCGGGTCGCCGGCCACGGCGGAGGCGAGCGAGGTGCGGTTCGGGACGTAGCTCATGGCGACGGCGAGCTTCTTCTGCCAGACGTCGCCGGTCAGCTCCTTGATGAAGGTGACCGCCTCGTCGGGATGGGCCGCGGCGGCCGGTACGACGAGATCCGAGCCGCCGGTGAAGACGGAGCCGGGAGTGTCCGCGGTCTTGCCCGGAATGGGAAAGAAGGCGAGCTTGCCCTTGAGTTCCGGGTTCTTCTCCACGATCACGTTGGCCCCGCCCGGGGTGGAGATGAGCTGGGCGACCTTCCCCTGCGCCATCAGCTCGGCCTGCGGCGGGTCGTCCTCGTCGGAGTCCTTGGGGCCCTTGCCGAGCGCCTGGAGCTTCTCGTAGAACGCCATGCCGCGCAGGGCCTCGGGGGTGTCCAGAGCACCGGACCACTTGCCGCCGGACTCGGTGGCGAGGTCGCCTCCCTCGTCCCAGATGAAGCCGGCCAGCGCGTACCACATCTGGCCGGGCAGGTAGATGCCCTGCGTACCGCCCTTGTCGAGCTGGGTGGTGGCGTCGATCCACTGGTCGCGGGTCCTGATCTCCTTCGCGTCGATGCCGGCCTTCTCGAAGAGGTCGGTGCGGTAGATGACCACCCGGTTGGCCGCGTAGTACGGGATGCCGTACTGCTTCCCCTGGTACGCCCCCGGCTCGGCCAGCCCGCTCAGCCAGTCCCCGCCGTTCAGCTCGTCCTCGCGGTCGCTGAGGTCGAGCAGCCCGCCGCTCTCGGCGAACTGCGCCACTTGCGTGTTGCCCGCCTCGATGACGTCCGGGGCGTCGTTGCTGGCCAGGGCGGCGGTGATCTTCTGGCCGATGCCGTCCCACTCCTGTACCTGGATCTTCACGTCGATCTCCGGGTGGCGTCTTTCGAAGTCCGCGGTGAACTCCTTCTGGAACGTGTCCGAGACGCTGTCGCGCATCAGCCAGACGTCCACCGTCGTCCGTCCGTCCCCGCTCGCGGAGTCGGACGGCGAACTACAGGCACTGAGCGCGGCGGCCAGAACGAGCACGGACCCACCGGCAAGCAAGCGGTACTTCACGGTTCACCTCGGAATGCAGAACTGAGTCCGACCTGAGTCCGACCTGACCACCTGACCAGTGATGTCCACTGGACAGCTCACCTCTCGATGGGGGTTGAAGGTGGCATAGACCAATGAGGCCGTCAACCCCCCTCGTAGCAAGGTGATTTGGTGATCTGTGCGTAACGCGTGCGCTCTGGCAATCCGCAGTAAGCGCTACACTTCGCCTGACCAGCAGGCCAGTTGGGCTGACAGCTCGGTCAACTGGTAAGAAGAACGGACCCGTCGGGAAGGGGAGCGCATGGACGCGGACGTGCCGGGGGCGGTGCTCAAGCGGGAGCGGACGCGCGATGCCGTGCTGGAGCTGATCGAGTCGCGCAGCCCCGGCGACGCGATCCCCTCGGAGCGGGCTCTGTGCTCCCTGCTCGGCGTATCGCGGCCCACCGTGCGCGCGGCCGTCGACGAACTGGTCGCCGCCGGGCTCCTCGTGCGGGAACACGGCCGGGGCATGTTCGTCGCGCCCGCCAAGATCACCCAGGAGCTGGTGGCGGGGGACCGGTCGCTGAGCGTGCCGCGGGCGGCGGGCACCTGGTCGAGCCGGCTGCTGGAGTTCACCACCCTCCAGGCAGGGGCCCGGGTCGGCCGCAGACTGCGGATGTCACCCGCCGCCGAGATCGTCTACGTGGCCCGGCTGCGGCTGGTCGACGGGGCGCCGATGGCCATCGAGCACCTGCACATCCGGGCCGAGCTGGTGCCCGGCCTCAGTGCGCAGGAGCTGGAGAGCGGCGACCTGTACGAGCATCTGCGCACCACCCACGGCGTGCACGTCCACGAGGCGGTCCAGGCGATCGAGCCCACCGTCGTCACCCGCGCCGAGGCGAAGCTGCTCGACGTGCCCGAGCTCTCCCCGGCCCTGCTCTTCGAACGGCTGACCTCCGACACGTCCGGCCGCCCGGTGGAGTACGTTCACTCGCTCTACCGGGGGGACCGCTACCGGATCGTCTCCCGCCTCGCCCTCGGACCGGCCGCCGAGGTCGCCCCGGACCGGGAGGGCCACCACCCGGGCATCCCGCCGGGCGACTTCGCGCACGGGGACGCGATCACGTCCTCGACCAGGGGGGACATCCAGGCGGGGGCCTGAGCCTCGACAGGCGTGGCGCAGAGCGGGACTCCCCGGTTGCACCTCCTGCCGTTCGGGGCTCCGGTGGCGGCACATCCGAAGCGGCCGCCCCACACGAGGGGCCTCGCATGTACGCCCTACCCAGCCCTGCCCCCGGCCTCCCCGTCCCCGTCCCCTCCGCCGACGCCCCCGCCGCTGCTTCCGGACACCCCGCCTCCGCCCTCCCCAGCCGCCGGCGCCCTCTCGGCGGCCTGCTCGCCGGGGCCACGCCGGCCGCCGCCCCCACCGGTCGCGCCGGGTCCGCCCACGCCACCGCCCGCCCTGCCGCACCCCTGCCCCCGGCGGGCGATCCTCTCCCGGCGCCGGTCGCGGTCTGCGTCCTGCCCCTGCCCCGACGCCCCCGAGCGGGGCCCGTCCCAGCGGTTACAGTCGTGGCCGAGCCGCGCGCCCGCACCCGCGGCGAGGACATCAGGGAGGCACAGTGCGCTTGAGGGTGGAATTCACCACCGAGCCCTTCGATCTCGACGAGGCGCCCGCCCACGCGGTGGTGGCCCGTGAGGTCATCCAGAGCGCCGAACTCGACGCCGTGGACGTCGGGCCGTTCGGCAACACGGCGGAAGGGGGCGCGGACGAGGTGCTCACCGCCGTGGACTCCCTGCTGCGCCGGGCCCTGGCCTCGGGCGCCACCCGGGTCTCGCTCCAGGTCAACGTGATCGGGGAGGAAGTCCAGTGACCGAATCCGCCGATCACGTTCCGGTCGCCGTCGATCACCCCTTCGTATCGGCGGTCAAGCCGCTCGTCGACGCGATGGGAGCCGAGCTGCTCGGCCCCGAGCAGGCCCAGCCGGACGACGTGGTGCTCGCGTGGGAGGGCCAGGACGTCATAGCCGTACGCCTGCCCCAGCTCTCCGACTCCCTGGACCACATCCTCGCCGCGATGGAGCGGCGGCACGGGATGCCACTCGCCGACCTGGACCGTAAGGCCAAGCAGTCCGTGGTCCGGACCCTGGAGGCACGCGGTGCCTTCTCCGTACGGCACGGGGTCGAGACCGTGGCCGGCGCCCTGGGCGTCTCTCGCTTCACCGTGTACAACTACATCAATTCCCAAGAGGAGAAGCGGGTTGGTCAGCGCCGTGATGGCGCGTGATGAACAGCCCCTCACCTGCGGAAACGACTGAGTTGTTAGCCAAGATGGCTGAAGCCCTGTCCCAGAAGGACAGGGTCCGGTTGTCCGAGTACCTAGGTAGCCTGGACGGAGCTGAGAGGAAGATCCCCCGCGCTCGGGTGGTCGTCGATCAGCCCGTTGGGGCTGTCCGAACGAGACGGGTAGCTCTGCCGAAGAGAGGGTGAGGGGTCAGGTCAGCCGGGAGGCAAGGGCGTCCACCTGGGCCCAGAACTCCTCCAAGGAGCCTCCGTTGTGAAGACGTACGTCCGCTGCATCGGGGCCCAGGAGCTCGCCGGCTCGGTCGTCTTCCTCGGAGATCCCTTCTCGACTCAGGTAGACGATGGTCAGGCCCTCAGCACGGAGGGCCTTGGCCTCCTCCAAGAGGCGAACATCTGTGACAACAGCAGGGCCTTCAAGGGTTCTGATCTCCTTGACTGCAAGATCGGTCCAGACGTCTTCCCCGAACGTTGCAGAGACTCCATCCACGGACATGGCCCACAGGAAGCGACGAACCTCAGGGAAGCGGTCCTTTACCTCTTCCCAGCCAAGATGCTCAACGGCCTGGGCCAACCGGATGGGCTCTTCTCCGAGGTGACTCCACCCAATGATCGGATCAGCAGCTAGACCAATCTCCTTGATCGGTTCTGCGATGGAGACTCTGGTGTACCCGTGTCTCTCGATCAGTCGTTCTGCTGCTGTGTCCTTGCCGACCCGCGGTCGGCCAACGATCCCAATTCCAGACATGACATGAGCCTAGTGGGAGGTGTACCGTGTAGCACAGGCACTACCGACAGTGATCAACCACTGGCGGGCCAACTTCATAGACCACAAGCGGACCTAGCGCCTACGGGCGCGACGGAGAAGGCCGTTTGACTAGATCACTCCCGTTGAGTGGTGGAGTCCAACGACCTCCCGACTCACGGGAGTTTCGTATGTCTGAAGAAGTACTGGAATATGCCACCTATGCCCCCTCGGGGACTAGGTGTGCGAAGTGCGGCTACCCTGTCCAGAAGACTCAGATGGCTTCACGTGTGTCCCTGGGCGGAGAGCTTGGCTACCGGCATCTCCAGTTCAGTGAGTGTCGCACCGCGGCCGGCAGGCGACTGGCAGAGCTGAGGGGATCCTCGAAGTGACCCAACAAGAACAGCTTCGAGAGGCCAGGGCTCTTCTGGACATCGCCTTGGCGGACTACGACAAGCGTGTGAACCAGGACAAGGCAATCACGAACGAGATGGACCTCCGCATGGGCCAGACGATCCAGACCAGAGGCTGCGGCGGCACGATGTACAAGACCGTGGAAACGGATGAGAACGGTAATCCGACCAACGAGTCTCTGTATATCTGTGGCTCTTGTGGCGCCATGGCCTGACAAACAGAAATAGCCCCCCTCCCTTTTCGGGGAGAGGGGCATTCTTGTGTCCTGGGTCAGATGAATTACTTCATACCGGCACCTTGGGGGTGCCGACTACCATTCTTTCATTCATTCTTGACACTGAAGGAGGGAGTAGGGTCGCCCACCTTCGGGGGTGGGCTCCACACACTACCAAGATCACTAAGGGGGGTATATAACCAACCCTTACAATATATATGTAGGTGTCAAAACGAGGGTTTTGTGACACCAGATGAGGAAACTGAGACACAGATCACACGGTTTGGCCCCTTCTTTCATTCAATCTTGGTCCGACAGGAGGGCTTGGAGGCCTAGAGGGCTGAAAAAGGGCTCAGGACGGGCTCTGAGGGGCGTTCTAAGGGGGTCTGGGGACTTGGTGGGGCAGGGTTCTGGTAGGCCCTTAGAGGGGCACTGAAGACTTCATTACCCGTACACGATCGAAGGAAGGTGCCCCCGGCGGGTCCGTTGCGTATGAACATAAGCATTACCCCAGGTGCACACAGCATGGAATGAGTGAATGAATAAAGGGGTGAGCAGGTATCCGCATGGCTATTCTTTCATTCGCACAAATAGGCACGGGAATGCACGCATTCATTCGAGGGATATCAGCGACAGGCGCTTAGAGGGGATGCAGAGAGACACCACGTCGCCTGACAGGGCGACGCACAGCCGGCATGAGAGGTGAGGCAGGGAGGGAGCCTGCCCGCTCCGCGGGCCCTGTGTGGGGCAGGGAGAGGGCATGAGATGTGACCTCTTGCCGGCCTGTAGGCCGGTCCCCGAGTCCTTCGAGCATGGGGGTCAAGGCTCTCTAGCAGGGGGCTAGGCACCCCTCACAGAGCCTGTGTTGGTAGGTAGGCGCACTCAAGGGATCAAGGTCTATCAAGCATGTGACCTGTAGGTTTGTGTAACAGCACATGATGTGCTACACGCGTGCGCACGTTCCTATATACAGGGCAGGGGCATACAGCCACCCACCTACAGCCGGCACACCCATGCATGAATGAAAGAAGTCTCCAGGCAAGGTTGACATGAGATGTGGGCAGGGTGCATAGTAGAGACATCGCCAAGGGGGAGAGGAACCCGAAGAGGGTGTAGCCCCCGGAAGCGAAGCGAAGGACCGGAACCTAGGCCGAAAGCCTAGTGAAGGAAGCCTCAGCTACTTGAGAACTCCATAGCGAAACCGCCTAAGCGTAATAGAGGTATCTGATACAGAGATACCCACAGCAAGCACATTCCCCATAGACGCTGCCCACTAGGTGGGTAGCTAGGGGTGGAGCGGCCGGCGGCTCTAGTCCACCTAGGCCGGCACAGTAGGTAAGTGGTATCGGGCGCTCATCTCGAATGAGCGTCCTCTTACTTCCACCTGCATAGGAGAGTGGCCCATGAGCAAGGAAGCATCTAGCTGGAAGCGCGTGTTCGCGGGCTACTACCAGCGTATTGGTTCGGACGGAAAGACTATCCTGGCTCAGGTAGGGCGGGATGGGGATGGATCCTGGAGCTACACAGTAAGGCCCTTCGGGGAGATGAGCCTCGCATGGCAGGTGACCGGCTTCCGTACCCTGGCAGAGGCTAAGACGGGCGCACAGGCTGCCTATCGCTCTTACATGAACAAGCACCGGGCATTGAACAGTAAGTAAGGATCATCGGGTACAGGGCCGGCTCATCACTCGCCCCTGTATCCTGTTGGTCCCGCTTACAGGAAGGACAGTCCGAGTGAGCTACACAGACTTGCGTGACTTTGAGTGTGAGTACCGAGAGGTATTCACGGGGGAGCACAACGGAGAGCATGAAGCCTTCGTGGTCGAGATTGAGAAGACAGGGGGTGGGACGGTAGGCAGGCAGTACACAGGGGAAACGTGGCGATTCATCGCTAGGTTTTCTGGAGGCAGGGAGATCGATCGTGCCCATGATCTATTCATCCCTGGCCCCACAACCCATGTACAGGCTGCAAAGGTCGTGTTCGATTGGGTCTGCAACACCGAAGAGATCCGGGGGTACTGAGCATGACTGAGACAAAGCGAGAGTGCTGCAACCACTGCATGTGGTACGGGCCTGTTAACCAGGACGGAACCATGCGCAAGCACTTCATCCGGTCGGATGACACAAGGAAGCAAGTCAAGGCACTCGGAGTGTGTGAGGGGAGCAACAAGCCTTTTGCGCAGCTTGGTCCCCAGTGTGGTCACAAGATGCTCAGCATGAAGACTGGTCAGTTTGTCTACTGCACCAAGACTTCGGGCCACGACAGGGCTCATCAGGCAAGCAGTGAACAGGAGTCCGGGCCTAGCCTTGGCGACTACGCAGAAGCAGGACGGATCATACAGGGCCTCATCCCTGGTGTTCGTCGCTAGGTAAGAGACATCGGGCGCACGGCTTCACCTCCGTGCGTCCTTTTGTTTCCGCCTATGGTTGATATGAGATACGGAAGAAGAGAGAGCACACAATGATCGCCTGGATTCTGAGCCTGGTTCTTCCCCTGAGCATCGCCACGGGAGGAGCACCCTCCGCCTTCACCGCGGTTGCTGCTCTGGTCACCACACAGAGCACACAGAGCGAGGAAGACGAGTGGGAGGAGTTCCACACCCTCTCCCACTCCGAGCACGCGGAAGCGTTCGACGTCCTGTTCAACAGCTACGAGACCAAGTGGAGCAAGAACGGCCGGCTGATGATTCGACAGGGCTCTACGGGCCCTTACAAGTTCGTTAAGAGGTCAGCATGACTCTCTCTGAGTTCCTTCCGATCCTCGGAGGGATCATGTTCATCGTCTAGAGCTGGCTTTCGAGCTGTGAGGGGGAGAGCAAGTGAAGTTGCTTCACCGCACCATCCGTCACGATGACGGAACAACGATCCAGACCAGCCGTAAGGCCGGCGTCTCGTGGGCAGGCTCGGTCACCTCGTACGTGAGGCACAACGGGGCGTTTCTCGGCACTGTCTACCACGGACACGGGAAGGTGGAGGTAAGGCCTCTCATGGGCCCGTACGTCCCAGGAGTACCCAGTGTGGCCGAAGCTGCCCGCATCCTGGTTCGTACGAACGGAGGCCTATCAGCATGTCGTGAGGGTTGAGATGAGATACGACAACTGAATCGGTCGGGTGAATGTGGTAGGCGAACCCCTAGCGGGGTTCGCCGGCTGCATTCAACTTATCGGCACAGGGAGGAAAGAGCATGGGCGAGACTCGGGAACACTGGACCATTTGGGTGTGTGACAACGTCGGCATCCTTTTGGGTGAGACGACAGAATGCATCTTCTGTGCATCGCTGAGTGGGGCTTTCTAAGCCTAGGACAAGCAGGCGGGATCTAGGGAACACGCTCTAGATCCCTTTTCTATGCCCAGAAGTCACTAAGCGCACTACGTGCGCCGTTAGGGGTCAGCAGATGTCCAACCGAATCGGTGTCCACTACTCAAGCTACGTAGCCGCAGAAGGGATGAAGTGCATCCCCTTCTGTCTGGAGGAAGTCACCCACTGGGCATGCGCGGAGTACCGCGGAGACAAGCATCACCACTGCCAGGTTCGGTGTGAGACGCACCGACAGGAGAACGAGCCTCACACATCCTACCGTTCGGTCTGATCTCTGGAGATTGGGTTTCGGGTGGCCGGCTGAGAAGTCGGTCCCCGTTGCCGAGTCACTATGGCTCACAGATTCCGAACGAGAGAGGTAGGGAAATGAACGACACAGAGAAGCGGTACAGGGTAGCTACCTACTCATACGCCTGCACGGCGTATGTACGAACCACACTCCGCAGAGCACTGGAACTCCAGAGCACACAGAAGGTGTGGACCGGCACAGAGTACGTGTACGCAGCTATGGCCTTGGTGCCGAACACCTACGTCACCACCAAGCTCCCCGATGAGCAGACATGGGAGCTGACCAAGCTCGAACTACACACCATCTACCGGGCCCTTGGCTGGCGTAAGGGCCGGCGCAATGGCGGACACACGGACCTGAACACTTCGGTAGAGCAGTGCGAGGAATGGTCCAACATCGAAGAGGAGATCTTCCGGGTACTCCGAGAAGTCTGGCACTCCGAGGGAAAGTATTGGATGTGAGCGAGCACCCGTGGTCACAGACCATTCTCTGTTCCTGCGGAACCAGCATTCATGATGAGCCAGAGACTCGGCAACTACATGAGGACTACTGGCACAGCCAAAGGTTCCCCGCTACGTACACCAACGGTGTGGAGGCAGAGAAGTGAATGCATCTTTCGTTCTCTGGGGTTGGACAAGCAATTGGAGAGAGGTCACCCGGCCCATTCCCGTTATGGGGGGAAGTCTCAGGGAGTGCCGTTCTCGTGAACGACAGTTCAAGGATGACTACTCAGACGCACTGACAGGGACGTACGCACGAGGTGATGAGCCTAAGGGCCTTTCACTTCAGGTGGAAGAGAGGATTTCCCAGTGAAGACACGACAGGAAACGGTACGAGGAATCACGTTCGATCCGACAACTCTGTTCCTTGAGTTCGTGGGGACGCGTCTGGATGGGGAGCCTTACGAGGAAATTGCTCCGCCCAAGTCCTTCCAGAACCACGCAGAATCGGAGAAAGCTGCGGACGGATACTTCCGCACCTCTCCTCTCCTGTATTACATCCGGATCAAAGCTCAGAGCATGAGCGGTCAGGAAGTCACCATCTCAACTGTCTGGGGGGACGAGTAAATGAGCCTCATGAAGCGGTACGCAGAAGACACAGAGCACTTCAAGCTCCGAGCCATCGAAACAGCCTGGATCACGGATGACCTGGAGAGGGCTCTAGCTCTGTCGGACCTGTTTGAGGACTGTGGCAATGCTGCCACGGTCTACCACTCGCCGGCTGAGGTGGCAGCGCTGTTCGTTCACACGGTCTCGGAGACCTACGCCACGGAATGGATGTCTCAGAGAAAGGCAACGGCATGAAGATTGGTCCGCAGTACAACGTCTACCTGGGAACACGACAAACAGTGTGGCACCGCGACATCAACGGGGCTAAGTACTCCTTCACGTATGTTCCTTCTCGGGAACCAGCAGTCTCGTCGTTTGTTCAAGTCGAACGAGATACCCCGGAGGGGTGGGAAACGGTTCACTGCTTTAGGTCCTGAACGCCCATGTTCATTGACAACCCTTAGGGATTCCTAGGGGTTGTTGGTGTTCATGGATGTTCAGACCGAAGGGAGTAAGAGTCATGGCAAGAGCAGTAATCACGATTGATGATGCGTGCGATCCGTGCTGGACCAAGAGCAAGACTGCCACGGAATCCATCATGGACATTGAGCTTGACGGGAAGACCTGGTTCTTCTGTGCTGAGCACGAAAAGGCTCTAGCACGGGAACTGGTCAAGATGCTCGGAGATCCGGGAGAGGACAAGTCGTGAGTCTCGAAGCATTCCAGGCAATGAAGTACGGGCCCATTGGTGACGCGGTCATAGCCGCAGAACCTCACACGGAAGCTGACCCTATCGGTGTCTACGCTGCCATCCTGTCTCTTTGGTCCAGTGCCATCAACGGAGACGTCGTCATGTACAACGGTCGGCCCGTAGTCGTCTGGACTGTCCTAGCCGGCGAGAGCGCGCTAGGCAGGAAGGGAACCGCGGTACGAGTGGCATCCAAGATGCTGGAACAATCCATTGGGAAGTTCCTCACCGCCCGTACCGCGGGCGGGGTTTCCTCCGGACCCTCTCTCACTCAGATGCTGTACGAGAAGCAGGAGGAGACCGAGGGAACCGAGGATGGAACGGACACTCGTCTCATCGTGGTTGATGAAGAGTGGTCCGAGAACCTTAAGCGTCAGACAAGGTGCCCTACCTTCGCCTCTAAGCTCCGTACGTGCTGGGATGGGGCTACCATCCGGCACACCACGACCAAGGTGAGCATGACCGTAGAGAACCCTCGGTTGGGGTTCCACGCTCATATCACTCCGGGGGAGTGGTCAGAGTATGTGAAACCGCGGGACGCCAAGGGAGGGTCATTCAACCGACTGCTTCCCGTCATGGTGGAAGGCTCCAAGGTTCTTCCGTATGACCATGTAGAGGTCTATCCCGAGATTCAGGGCCTAGCAGACGCCTACGATTGGGCCCGCCGCACTCCGCGGCGTATGTCCATGGGTAAGGATGCCGGCCGTAGGTTCGATGAACTCCGGGTGCAGTTCCTGCGCAAAATGGCAGACATGCCCTCTCACCTTCGGTGCTATGTGGAGAGGACACCCGAACAGATTGTGAGGGTGGCCGCGGTTCTCACCGCATCGGAGTGCAGGACCACGATCAGCCGTAAGGCGATTGATGCCGCATGGGCATTCGTCCAGTACAGCATGCGGAGCGTAGAGAAGTTGGTGCGAGAAGACTCGAAGGTGAGCGGGAGGGTCGTCAAGACCCTTCCTGAGCTTGTCCGGGAGATTCTGGTGAGGCACGGGGGAGAGGCCACGTCGTCTCTCCTGCTTCGTTCCCTGGGGCCGCGGGCAACTGCCCACACCCTCAAGGGTGTTGCTGAGACAATGGCAGATGTCACCCTGGTTCGAGGCGAGACAGAGTCCGGCCGTGGTCGGCCCCCGATCGTCTATCGTCTCGTCTCCCCGGAGACAGAGCCTGTCCAGGAAGAGTCAGAGCAGACACCTGAGCCTGTATCTGTTGCCATCCCTGAGCAGTCTTCCAAGGAAGCCCCGGAACTTAGTCTCTCCGGAAGTTGGCTGTAGGACAGCGGAAACACGAATAGCCCCCACCCTCTTTCGAGGGTGGGGGCCTTTTTGCGTTGTGTCCTCTCACAGACACGGGGGGACAGGAGAAAGGTCCCCCGGCATGGGGAAGCCAACACGGGGCCGGCTAGGACTCGGTGAGAGCCTTTCGGAGAGCAGTCATACGGCGCACCTTCTCGGCTGCCTCACCGAGGGACAGGGCAACCGCGGACAGGCTTACGGCCCATTGCCACGGGAGACTATCCAGCACAGCCACGACAGCCGGCGTGAGCGCAGCGACGACAGCCACCACCCGAGGGATGTGGCGGAGTAGGGATTCCTTCATTCATTCACCTCCCATGAGGGGAGAGAGGTTCGGCAGGCATGGCCCACCCCATTCTTTCATTCACTCTCACATGTGACGGGGGAGAGACCCCGCCTCTCGAAAGGGGCGGGGAATGGAATGAATCAGGGGGGACAGAGGCAGGAGTCCGGGCCCGGCGAAGCCGGGTGGCAGCACTGGGGAGCCATCTCAAAATATCTGAGTCAGGTTTCAATTCATCTGACGAACGAAATCCACCCATATTTGAAACTCGGTAAGTGACTCGCGCGGGCGTGCAGAGGCAGGTGCATGTACGTGCCCATGCGCGCGAGGGTGCCTAAGCCTTCGGGACCTTGAGCTTGTCCCAACTCACTTTGCCCGGCCAACCATCAGCAGCAACACCGCGGTACCCCAACTTGAGCTGCCACTTCCGGTAGCTCTTCCGGTCTGCCTCGGACCACTGAGGACCAGGACCAACCGCGTAGGCGGAGCAGCCTTCCGCCTTCAGACGCTTACCCATCCTCTCAACGAGGCTGGACCTCGGAGCCTTCTTGAAGTAGGCAGCACCAGGGTACGGCTCGTACGAAACAGGCTTCGGCTTAACAGGCGTAGCTGGCTTGGGAGTTGGGGCCTTCCCGGGCACCTTCAGCTTCTGCCCGGGATCGATGCGGTACGGAGACTTCAGGGAGTTGAGCTTGGCCATCTCCTGCCAGTCCACCTGGAGCTTCCGGCCGATGCCGGAAAGCGTGTCCCCTGCCAGAACCGTGTAGGAAGATCCTGCCGGCTTAGGAGTGGACGGCTTCTGAGGAGTAGGAGGCTTGGGCTTCCCCTCAAGGACTGCCTCCATGTCATCCCGCATCGAGTCCATCTCCATCATCTTCCCGGGCGCGTAACCCGGGTCCCACTTGCCAGGAGAACCGGACTCACCATGACCGATTAGCGAGTACTTACCCCATCCATGGAAGTCACAGACAGCAGCAGAGAGCTTGAGGAGGGTCTTGTACTGGGCATCAGTCATCTTGTGAGAGCCGGAGTACCAGATCTCTACCCCGTAGAAGTGCCGGTTGAAGTCAGTGTTGGACTCGTCATCAACAGGTGCCGGCTTCTCAGCTATAACCGCGGCCAGGACATCGTCATCTCCCATGCCCGCGTGATTTGCCCGGCCCCAGCCAATCAGGTGGACAGTTCCATCCTGGGCAAGCCCAAACTGGGAAAGAGGACCAGGGAGCCCAGCGATACCGTTGTAAAGTAGTGCGCGCTGATCCTTGTTATCCGATCCGGTGTGGTGAACCATAAAGCCATGAACGGGGCCCCAAAGCCCCTTATGGTTCCGGTTGTGGGTCTTCCAGTTCTTGTACTCCTCGTAAGGCACATCCCACTTCTTGAGCTGGGAAAGGAGCTGAGTAGGAGTCATAGGTGTAGCCATTAGAGCCCCCTTCGGAGTCTTAGGTCTTCAAGCCGGGTTGGATCAATGGTGGAGAGTATTTGCACCAAAGCGTGCGTGTACTTCTTCAGCTCCTCAATCTCCTTCGTCATCTTCTCAATGTCGTTAAGGAGCCTGTCCGCCCGAGTCTTCTGGGCTTCCGCTTCCTCTCGCCAAACGCGAGAGGTGTTCGTTCGGAAGGTGGCAACGACTACAGCGACACCACCAGCTACAAGCGAAATGAGTCCACCAATGCTTAACAGCAGAGAAATATCCAAGTGAACCTCCCTCAGAGGGCGTTGACAGTAAAGTTCCGCCACCTAGGACGGTTGCCGATGAGGCCGATATTTCCCTCTGATACGTGCACGTAGCCACCTCGATAGGTGGCGTTGGTGGAAGACACAGTGACATTCGGGGTTACATCGGTTCTGGTGATGCTCACAAGCGCGGGAGTAACATCCACCCGGAAAGACATCCACTGATTGGCTACAGGAGCTGCGGAAAGGGCCGTAGCAAGAGGGGTCCCGGAAGTGACTCCAGCAGTGTGGGAGTAGAGTTCCAGGGAGCCAGAACCACGGAAGACCATGTGATAGCCACCGGATTCGTTGACCATGTTGAACCGGTAGTTACTGTCATCGGCCTTGCCGAAAGCTACGCCGGCATGTTCATTGGTGGGCACAGTGCCGTCGTACTTCATATCGAAGGTCATTCGGTAGCCGTTGGTCGGGAACGACGGGAATGAGCAGGACCCAATAAGGGCCGACTCCCCGACCACGTTGAAGAAGACTTCACCGTTTCCGGAGTACTTGAGGTCCCGGGTACCGTCATAGAAGAGACGGCCCATGTCCCCTGGAGCCTTGACCGCGGTAGCCCAGTTGTCCTTCTTGAGGATCTGGTAGTTCGTACTCAGCCACTTGTACTGAGCTGCCATCATTCCCTGGACACCAAGGCCCACAAGTGTGTCCCTCTGGGAACGTCGGTGGACCTCCCAGCAAATGACCTTCTTACCGCGGGCTACGATTTCCTGCTTACGGGCATTGGTCATTGCCGAAGGGATGCCCCAGTAGTCAATAAGGGGATCAACAGCAGCCAACTGAAGGTCAGTTGTGCCTGCGTCCATATACCCCCAGACCTTGAATCCTCTGGACTTCATAAGGGTGAACGAGGGGTTTGTGTAGTAGTTCTTCCACACCACCGACTGATTGGCGTTGGGGTAGTAGTCCTCAAGCATCTTCTGCACGATCGGGATAGCCACATTCGTCTTGGGTTCCAGGAAGATGACGACTCGACCCATGAAACGGTCAAGCACATCACGGAGGTTGGTCATGGGCTGGTCGGCCCATCCCTGCCCAAGAATGCTTCCCAGGTCCACCTTTACGGTGTTGATAAGAGAGGCATAAGGCATGTCGGCCATAAGGCCTGTGCCCGTGGTGGTGCGATCCAGAGTCGGATCGTGCATACAGACAGGGACACCATCTGCGGTAACGCAGACGGAGACCTCAATCGCCTTCACACCACTGGTAAGGGCTGCGTCATAGGCAGCCATGGTGTGCTCCGGATATTCCATCCCGGAACCGCGGTGAGCGATGTAGAACGGGGTCTCATCCATCAGAGCATCAATAGAAGCCATGCTGGAGGAGCTGCCTGAGGGCATGTGCTGGAGAGGGATAAGCCCTGAGGCATCAAGAGGGGCGATCCCGTTGGGGGTGCCAATCTTGCTGTTCAGGTTGTCCTCAGCAGCAGCTCTGTCCCCGTGGGGATCAGAAGCTGTCAGGTGGTCCTTGAAACGCTGTCCGACATCGGAAGCCACTAGGGCTATACGGCCGGCCCCGAAGTCCACATACAGCCGTTCTGCCCCGTCAGGTCCCCAGAAGGGAGGCACCATTCCCTGAGCGTCTGCGATGAGCGTAGAAACAGGGACGTTTTCAATAGTCAGTAGGTCGGTGACCTGGCCGGCCCCCTCGGAGAGGCCGTCCCATACCGTTCCAGAGGCGCCCGGAACCCGGGCGCCTACCATGTCTTCTGCTACGTCAGCGGAGGTCCCTCCAAATAGATTACGAGCCATTTGCTAACCTCCGGATATAGGTGTCCAAGATGTCTGTGCTGCTTCGTAGACTCCTGAGAATGTGATGGCGGCTCGGCGGGGGACAATCTTCAGCCCGTCGAGACCCGCAGCCGAATTGGCAGGGTTCGGATACAAAATCAGCATGGTGGAGGTGGAACCTCCCTTAGCGATGCGCCCGTGCAAATCCATGTAATTAGGCAGACCTCCCTGAGAGGTCGGCTGCTCGAAGATGCCATGCAGCGTCTGTCCTGTATCACCTCGCGCTGCAATGGGGAGAGAGACCCCATAAGAGGGGTTGGTGCCTGAAATCTTGGCGTCCACAGTCGTAGAAGTGTTGTGGAGACGAATAGAGAACCAGATCATTCCTGGAGCGATCCATCGCCACCGACCCAGCTTCTCTGCCACACCTCCGCCGTTTACCAGTTGAGGGGTGTACTCCATAGAGGCGCCAAGGGTCCGGGCGGTCACCAAGCCATCTCGTCCATGGAAAATCTCGTTCTGAGACCAGTCAGTATTGCTGTCCAGGTCATAACCGAACGTGCCAGCCGGCGTAAGAGCTAGGCTGTCTTTGGCATTCCAGGGGAACCCAACAGAAGGAGGCATCATCAGAGGAGCCCTCGTACTGGTAGTAATAGTCCCGCCGTTGGCAGGGACGTTTACTACCGCCAGAGGCAGTTCCCAGATAGCTCCAGGCTGCCTAACAGGCTGAGGGACAACAGGAGTTGCTGAGTTGGTACCCTTACGCACTGCCAGGTTTGCACCTGGCTTGGACATGTCCAGACGGATGACAATGAGGTCGATTCGACCCGTGTTCAAAGAGTTGGGATCAAGAGTCACTGTCTGGTCAGCAGTTAGTTCATAGTTGAATCCACCGAGCCAGGCCTTGCCTGGGGCGATCCGTACCTGGGTGACGCTGAGGACAGTGGGCCGGAAAGGTACCGAGCTAACAGGGGCATTACCGTGGGGCAGTAGGTGACTGACCCTGTCCCCTCCCCACATGGAGGCCATAGCCTGCCAGTCAAGCTCTGAGACAGCCTTGGTAGCTCCTGTGGTTACGTTGTCCGCGCTAAACGGATAGCTAATTTCTGCCATGTCACATCCTCGCTTCCAGTTTGCGCAGCTTTTCCCGCATCTCAAATACGGTCTTGTACAGGTTCAGGGGGTCTCCACTTCCTTGCTCACCGATCTTGGGAGAGACAGTGACGGCATTTCCTCCGTCATCCACAGTGATGTCCACTTCTCTGACCATGTCGGAGTACTCCACTCCGTCCACGGCTACCGTGACGATGTCTCCCACGAAGTAATCCCGGCCGAACTTCACTTGCTCTGTGTCGATCGGGTAGATCTGGAAGTTGCCGTTACGCTCGCCCTCTTTGAGGGCTTCATCCGCAGAAAGCTTTACCGCCTCAAGAGCACTTTCGAACTCAGCGGTTGTAACGTCCAGGGATGCCTTGACCGGGTTTCCTGTAGCCATGTCGGTGACGATGGGGAGGTCTCTCCGGTCGATGAAATGCTCTATCTGCATGCCCCATTCGGTTTCGGCCTCTGTATCGATCTTCTGATACAGGTACCGGGCCTTACCCTCGCCCTGGCAAGCCACAATGACTCTTGTGATCTTTGGAGCTGAGAGGGTCCAGATGAACTCCCTGAGATTCCCGAGGTCCGTAGAGAAACGGACCTCCTTAGAGAGGTCCCGGGGAGCAAAGATGTCCAGATCGATGGAACGGGTGTTGGGGTCATACAGGAAGCGATAGCCCAGCTTCTTGGCCTCACACCAGCCGGCCAACTTCTCCCCGATGACGTCGTACCGCAGCGTGTCGTTGACAGTCCCCCCGAAGGTCGGCTTGGTACCGATGTTCACTCCCGGAATCCTGCGGTTCAGTACCGCGGTTGATCCCATGGACTTCTCCAGCTCATCCCAAACCGCACTGGAGCTAGGGGTGTTGACTGTGCGAACGTGTATGGGAGAGGAGTACTGCTGAGCCACAGACTTAGAGGGATCAGGGAAAGCCAGCCTGGAGTAGGCCAGCTTGTTGTCACAGGAGCCTCCTACAAAGAGGCTCCCCATGGACGAGTGTTGCTGGGTGGTGAAGTACTTTTGGAAGTCCTCGATCTGCCCCGTCACAATGGGATTCTCGACACCATCCTGATAGATGGCGACTCCTCCACCACGCTGAAGAAGTTCTGCCTGTTCTGTGCCGGCCCTGACCAAGAGCTTCCAGGAGCCCTGGGCACAGAAACGGACGATGATGTCTAGCTGTAGCCAAGTGTCGATAACACCAACACGGTTC
This sequence comes from Streptomyces sp. NPDC006261, assembly GCF_040613515.1. NCBI lineage: Bacteria > Bacillati > Actinomycetota > Actinomycetes > Kitasatosporales > Streptomycetaceae > Streptomyces > Streptomyces sp. NPDC006261. The sequence goes on along the minus strand of NZ_JBEXSI010000011.1, from coordinate 47,690 downwards.
AGGTCCTTATCCCGCACCTCCACTCGATAGCCCATATCAGTACCCCTCGTATCTCGGCTGGAAAGTCAGTCGGACACGGGCACTGGGGGCACCAGGTGTGATACTGACTGTGCACTGGGATGTCCCATCGGGTATGGACCAGAGTTCGGGATTTGCTTTGAGGAGAGGCCAGTAGTTCGTGCCCTGGTCATCCCGGATAGTCTTGAATCCAGGTCGGGTATCGACTGTGAGCGTTCGTCCAAGGTCGATGACATCGGAGGAATCAAGGGGGGCATCAATGCCGAAACTTTGTCCGCCTGGACCAACGAACTCAAAAGCCTTGATGGGGCCTTCAAGCTCCCACCGGGGCCAGGACTCAGCATCTCCGGGGTTCTCGATCACTACTTGGTCGTCTGCAAGTCGACCCGCATTCAGCCTGAGAGGGAAGAGGGCCTGGGAGGTGTCCAGGAAGGCTTCTACATTCCCGAACTCCCACGATGCCACCTGGACATCGTCAGAGTAGAAATAGGGCTCGTACGCCGTGAACTGGAGGCCGTATTTGGTCCAGGTGAATCCCGCTTGGTCCTCGGACTCACTACCCTCCATACCTCCCTTGTAGTAGCAGCGAAGGTACCGAGGTATCCCATTCCCTTCCGCAAACTTGAGTACGCAGAACCCCTTCTTGGGGTTGAGGGAAGATGCAAGACGGGACTTGAGGCGCTTGATGGTCTGCCTGTCGATCCCGTGAAGGTGGACGGGAATCATGACTTCCCGGGCCACTGCCCTGGCGTCTCGGAAAAGTCCTCCATCTAGGTTCGGACTGTCGTCCGCGTGAAGCTCGAAAGGGGGCGCATCTAGACCCGTGGCGCCGGGCATCATCACAATGCCCGGCCACAACGAGTTGGTAAAATCGGTGAGGGGGATTTCCTCCCCCTCACCATTCTTCCCTGTGACAGATACGTACGTCCTCCCCCAGTACACCCGCGTAGGCGGAATAGGTCCGCCTGGGACGGGTGGAGTTGTCCTCCTGAGTACCGGAATTGGCATACGTCACCTCCTAGAGTCGATTGCCGTACATGGTGTCGAGATAGCCAAAGGCCTTGATCACAGCGTCAGTCGTGTTCTCAGACTTGGCTTCATTCACCGTGATGTAGATTGGCCGTTCCGGAGAGGACAGGAGGGACTGAGTGTCCCTGTTGTTGAAGACACGCTCACCTCCCTGGAAATTGACGATCTCCGGACCAAGCTCCCCAACTAGGGCAGGACCAGGAGCAGCAGACAGTGTTCCCGTCCAGTAGCCCTTCTTCTTAGGGGCAGGCTTCTTTTTGGGTGCTGGCTTCTTCTTCTTGGCAGGAGGCTTCTTCTTAGGAGCCTGCTTGGTCGGCTGGCTGACTCCGGTGAGCCAGGAGAGGAGTGAAGCGATGTCTGCCCTTACCGCCTCGCCCTTGCCCACCCCAAGCCCCTTGCGGAGCTTGGAAAGGGCCTTACTCACCAAAGCTGCGATGCTCTTGGTAAGAGCCGACTCCTGCTTTTCTAGGCCCCTGATCAGCTCAAGAGCGGACTTCTCGCCGGCCTTGAAGAACTCACCAGCCACCGACTTGCCAAGAGCATCGGACTGCTTGAAGATGTCGCCATACGTCTTCGTGATGTCCTTGACCTGTGTGGATGACGCGGAGAGAAGGGACTTGGCCATCTCGTTGCCCTGATCAATTCCAGCTTCGGACACCTCACCAATGACAGCGTTGCTGTAACCCTTCTTACGGAGAGCAGTTACGTTCTTCTTGAAGGTGATGATCGCCTTGAGACGATCCTTCAGCCCCGAGAGAGCTCCACCCGCGGATACACCACCACCAGAATTGAAGGCAGCTGCAAGAGGGGTTCCTCCACTGGCCTGAGACGAGATCTCCTTAGCCATCTGACTCTTCTGTTCCCTCAGATCGGTCAGTTTGGCGTTGGCATTCTTGATCTTCTGAGCAATGGATGCCCTCTTGGATGCAGCCTTGGTGAGAGCTGTGTTCTCCTTTGCCAGCCACTTGGACAGCGAGCCGTGCTTGCTCTTGGAGATCAGCTCAGCAGAGAACGCCTTCGAGAGAAGGTCCCTCATCTTTCCAAGAGCAGTATTGAGCTGGCTCGTACTTCCCATCATGGCCTTGTAGAGACCACTGTTCTTGGTCCCTGAGGCGTAGCCCTTCTCAACTTCCTTGCCCGCGATAATGGAGTCACGAGCGTTGAGGACGGTTTCCCCGCCCTTGAAGTTGACTAGCTCGGGGCCTTCTTCACCGACCCAAGCCCAGCCCTTGTCAGCGCCATCGGTGCCAGACGCGTAGCCCTTAGGGATGCCAGAGCTGAAGCCGTAGACGTCCGTGAACAGCATGGAGTTAGCGCCTCTTGCGCGAGGGCCTACAACAACTCCGTCACCACCGCGAGACTCCACATTGACACCGTTGATAGTGCCGGCTGTATGACCGACCCCAGCGTTTGTAATACCTATCATGAAGGGGGATTTGAGGTCTCGAATCCACCCCTCGGGAGCGCTAGCGCCGCTGAATGAACCAGTCGCCCAACGTCGATGGGGCTTCTGGCCTCGGATGACAGACTCAATCGCGGAGAGGAATCCAGAGCAGTCCCACGAAGGATCTCCGTTGCCTCCCCACTGATATGGTTTGCCGTTCTGTGTAAGGGCCCACGAAAGGCCCTTTGCAGTGCCAGGACCACCTTCTTCTAGGATCCCATCGAGTTTCGGGGGAGAGGAGCTGAGCCCCTTTCCACTGAAATCAAAGAGCTGATCCAGGTTAGGTAGATTCTCCTTGGCGGTCTCGTAGATCTCTCCGGCCACCTGTTGGCCGTAGCCCATGGGGTTCTGCCAGATCTCTCGGAGACCTGAGACGTTCTCGACAAATCCGTTGTAGGAGTTGCGAGAGACTTCCCAGACACCAGCGATGCTGTCCTTGACCATCCCAATCGGGTCTGAGACGAGAGCCTTTCCGCCCTCCCAGAGACCCTTGAGAGAATCCCATCCACCTCCGAAGAGGTTGGATACGATCTTCTGCAAGGTCTTCGGAGAGAACATGTGGCCCAGGTAATCCTTTCCTCTTTCGAGGACGTTCCCCTTGCCTTTCCAGACGTCATCCCAGAAATATTCTGCGCTGACCGGGGCGAGAGCCCCACCTACAACACCTACCGCCTGACCCCACCCGGAAGGCACTTTGGCCTTCCGCAGTACCTCGAACATGTCGCGAGTCAGGAAGTCGTACTGGCCCTTGAACTTCCCCCCAATACTGGTGCCGTTGTAGAGGCTGCCTGGCTTTGCCCCACCCTGGACACCCTTCCGGGTGTCTCCCCCGAGAGCATCGGAGGAGTTGTAGAGGCTTGCAGCACCCGTTGCCCCCAAGATGTTGGGGCCCAGGTTGAAGTTCCTCATGGCGTCGTCAATGCCGCCAAGACCGAGCTTCTTGAGAATGCCTCCGTCAGCGAACTGCATTGCCTGACGAACACCTTCAACACCCTTGGTGCGGGCTGCCAGGTTCAGTTGGTTGATTCGCTCATGACCCATGGCCCGAGTGACCTCGGGACGCATGATGGCCTCCCCACCAGAGAGGTGGAGTTCGCCGGCCGTGGGGGAGGAGAAGACGTGAACGTCCTGTCCGGGTGTGTAGCCCGGAAGCACACCCCCTGTAGCACTCTTCCTCTTCTTCTTGGAAGAGCCTCCAGAGGAACCGCCGTTGCCAGGAGCCTTCTTACCGATGTCGTTCAGTCGGTCGTCAAGAGTCCCAGCCTTCTTGGCTGCATCGTCCAGGGCATCCTTGAGGTTCTTCACGGCCTTGATGACCGTGGAGAGGGTCTTCTTGTCCAGGTTGGTTACCCGGCCATGGAGACCGGAGTTGGACGTACCTACCAGGGTATGAACGCTGTTTACTGCGGCCCGAAGGTTGTTGAACTCCTTCTTGATGGTGCCGAGTTTTGCAGCGTTCAGGCTGGCTACCGAACGGATGGTGGCCTTGATCTTCTCCTGGAGAGTGTTTCCGGCAGACGTCGTCTGCTTGAATTCCCCAGAGAGTTTGTCAAGGTCCTTACGATTCAAAGCAGATACCGAACTGGCTGTAGAATCAACCTTGTTCTTCAGGTCCGTCACAGTTCCGTGAGCGGAATCCACTGTCAGTTTCAGCCCGTTCAGGCTCTGCCCGTTCAGCTCCTTCATCAACTCGTTGGACTTCTTGAGGTGCTTGTTTAGCCCCTTGACCTTGTCCTGAAGGGAGTTGACCTCTCCGCCTACCGTGCCAAGCCCGGCGCGGTTGAGCTGGTTTACCTGACTGGTGACGTTGTTAACCCGAGATCCAGTGTTGTTGGCAGCCCCTTGGAGGCTGCCGTTGCCTGTGCCGGCGAACTGGTCAACGAGCTGCCTTACCGAGGTGGAATTGACATCCCGGATCTCTCTCTGAAGTCGCCTGATGGCTTCCTCAGTCTGAGAAATGGCATTCTCGGTATCCCGCATGGAGTTGCGGAGTTGATTAGAGCCTGAGTCCCGGCCCGTGACACGGTCCCGCATACGGGCAACCGGGCCTCGTACGTCTCCGTCTCGCCGCTGTGTGCGGCTGTCCTGGTAACCCTGGCGGAATCCGTTGCCATCTCTACGAGAACGAAGCCCGTCCCTGACCTGAAGGCCAGTCCTTCCAGCGCCACGTGCACCCCGTGCAGCAGCCCCGATGGGACGAAGGCCTGCACCCATGATCTTGGCTACCTTGCCGAAGACCTTCGTCAGAAGACCGATGGCAATGATGAAGGGGAGAGCTACCGCGGCCATTTTCAGGAGGTTGGCAAAGACTTCCTTGACCTGGGGATGGGCATTCAGCCAGTCAGAGAACCACTGAATCTGTTCCACGAAAGTGCTGAGGGTGGAGAAGAACGTCTCAAGCAGCTTGACAATGTTCTCCTGCTGATCTCCACCGAGCTGCTTCACTTGCTGGAGAAGGCCACCCTCATAGATGACGTTGCCGTTTTTGTCCTTGCCTTGGGCCTGGCCCATGATGGACTGGCCCAGACCTGTGTATTCGTACTCGCCGGTCTTGGGGTTCTCCTGGGCAAACAAGGAGCCCAGCTCGAATTGAGCCCTCTCCTTGATCTGGGAAACACGGCCACTGATGGTGGCGGAAGTCATCTTCTCGCCGTAGCCGGCGGAACCACCCTTAGTGCTGTGCTCCTCGGGATTGACAATGGGCTGCTTGCGGTCGGGGTCAATCTTCCGCTTGCCGTCCTCGCCCTTCACGAAGTATCCCGGGTCCCAGGCCTCAAGCAGGTTGTCAATCATGTCCTGACCGGAGATGCCTCCACCCTTGGCAACAGGAGTACCTACCTGCTTCCAGAAGGCGCCGGCGTTCTTGTAGCCGAACATCCGGGCAAGCTCACCAGCAGGAATACCGGTTGCCTGAACAAGCTGATTGATGTTCCTGGTAGGAGCCTTGTCCATGTCCATGATGCGGTCCACCGCATACATGGCTCGCTGGAACATGTTCGGGTCCAGGTTTCCGGCCCGAGCCATCGTGTCACCGATGGCCTTGATGATGTCAGTGGTCTTATCGGCTGCCCTATCAGCAGCCGCACCCTTTGTCTTCGGCTTGTACCACTCATTATCGTTACCAGCAATGGACCGAATGAGCTTCATCTGATACTCGTGCATCGTGTCGATGCTGAAAGGAGTATCGATTGCGTATCGCTGGATCTCGTTCATCTGCTTGGCAGACTGCTTCTGAGAAACCCCAGCAGCACCAAGACCAAGCTGACCCAGAATCCTCATGTCTGCGGACTTCACACCGATAGTGGTGAGAGCGCCGGCCACCCCAGCGAGGGGGGCCAAAAGGTTCATGGAGATCAGGCGTCCGGTCTCAGTCACATTGGTGCCGAGGCGTTCAATCGCCTCGCCATTCCGTCGCCAGGACGTCTGAAGGTTGGTCAGGCTACGACCGACAGAGCGGGTGTGGTCATCCATCTGCCGGCGGTAGTCACGGAGGGTGCCCCGAAGAGCTGCCAGCTGGTCTCTATGCCCGTCCATCTGACCACGGAGGTCAGTCAGTCGGGCTGTACGAGACTCAGTGAGAGTTCTCCGAATGTCCTCTCGCATCTGCTGATGCGCACGACGATGGGCAGCAGCCTCCTGACGGGAGGCCCTTTCCGCAGCAATCTGCCTGTCCCGAAGGTATTTCAGGTAAGACCGCTGGGCAGTTTCCCAGCGGCGAGCCTCCTGCTTCCGGGCCTGGACCTCGGACCTCTCTCGCTCCCGAAGGAGACGGAGTCGTTCCTTCTCCGCGGTCTGCCAGGTCTTAGCCTGGGCCTGAGCTGCCTTCTGCTCTGCCTGTACCGTGGACTGAATAGCCCTTCGGGTGGCTACAGAAGTCTGGTCAAGGAGCTTTCGCTTCTCCTTCTCCAGTTTGGCAGCTTCCTTGAAACGCTTGCCTGCTTCCTTGCCGTACTCCTTGGTGATCTCCTGCTCAATACGCTTGAGCACCTTCTTGGAGTCCAGAGCACTCCTCTGGATCTCCTTCTGAGCCTTGTCAGCAGCAGCCTTGGCCTTTTTAGGGATCGTGGCCACGTGGCTGATAAGGCCCTGAGTAAAGGCCTTGCCCGATGCCTTGCCCGAGGCACCCATCTGCCGCTCGATCTGAGCACGTGTCTCTCTGAGTTGCTTCTGATTCAGCCTCGGGAAGACGTCGATATAACCCGATCCGACCTTTATCGGCCCACGGCCTGATCCTGCAACTGCCATGGGCCCTCCTAAAGGGAATTCATTCTGCCGAAGAAGGCAGCTACTTCCTTGCCCGAAGCAAAGTCTTCGGGTTTCGGTGGTGTCGGCTCAGGTTCATCGGGTTGCCCCGGACGCTGAATAGGCGTAGGCGCTTCCATAGCATCTTGGTTCTCACCAGATGAATTGGCCTGAATGAAGAGGTAGTTGGACAACTCCATGGAATCGCAGAGACGAGCCAGGAGGTAGCCGTGGACATCCCACTCAGTGGTCTTGTCCAGAGCCATGAGAAGCGTGGATCTACCAGGCTTCTTCATGAGGGACTTCACGCACACATAGATCTTGTGGAATGACAACCGCCCGCGCTTGTACTCCTCCAGGTCAAGCTGAAAGAACTCCTGGAGATCTGCCTCCAGTTCGTCTTTATGATCCTGAAGTACGCGGACGGTGAGAATCAGTTTCCCGCGTCGCCATACCCACAAGCCTCGAAAAGCTTCTCGGAGAAGTCCCCGAAGTTCCGGATAGACGGCTTGGTCTTCCGGAACTCGATCCACTGTTCGTCCCCAAGAATCTCCTGGACGATCTCAAACTCGGACTCAGCGAGACCGACCTCAAGGGGGAGGTCCAGCGGGTCAGCCGGCACAGAGTAGGTCTGGCCCTTGTACTCAAAAGTCGAGACCTTCGGGGTCTCGTCCTCGGTCTTCTCAACAGGCTTGGTGGCAGCGGTCTTTCGTGCAGCAGTCATAGGGGTCTCCTGGAAATCAAAGTGTGAGAGGAGCCGGGGTTTTAGACCTCCCGGCAGGGTCTATATCTCATATCAACCCAACGGACAAAAAAAGAGATCAGGTTGCCATATCCTCGGTGGTGAGGATGTAACCGAGCTTCCCGGACGAGTCCATAGCGTCAATCGTCAGCTCGAACTGCTGAGACTGGGTGCGCTGAAGGGTGATAGCCCCTCGCTCAGCGACCATGGATCGCTCGATCACTGCACGCCACAGATGCTCACCCTGACGCCAGTCACAGACGAGGGAGAACTCCTTCAGCTCCGGAAGGGAGCTGAGGTCAAGCCGGTACTCACCAGTCGGAGTAGGGGTACCGCCCACGTCTTCAGAGACCTCATCCCACTCGGCACCGAAGAAGGTCTCAGTGACAAGCTTGGTGGCCTCCAGAAGGGTTGCCTGGATCTGGAAGCTAGCGGCATCCACGTTGTAAAGGACAGGAGCCGCAGACTGCCAGGCCGGTAGAGGCGTGGTCGTAATACTCGGGGTCAGAGTGACACCGTTCTCGGAGACGTAACCCAGGGCCTTGTAACCAGCCGGGGGAGTCTCACCATCACCGACATCGGTAGGCAGAACCAGGCCACCCCCCACAGGGGCGATATAAAGCATTCCATCCGGGGCAAACCGGATCTTACTCGCGTTTCCAGAAGGCATAAGCCACCTCAGTTTTCTAGATAGAACAGGGAGACTTCCCCGCTGTATACGTGTTCTCGGGATGCAGCATCCGGCTCGTAGTCGGGGCTGCTGATTTCTAGGGTGTCCAGGAAGTGAAGTTCCCCTGACACCAAATCAGGGAAGTTCCTGAGGAAGTGATCTCGTGCGGAATAAGCAAGGCGTGCTGCCTCTTCCCTGTCCGTGGCATAGGCCTCGTAGACGACGTCCACACGGTCCATGCGATCTCGAACCATCCGGAACCCGCCGTTGTGCTCCACATAGAGCGTGGTGGTTCCGACTTCCCGAGTGGTCATGTCGCCTGTCACGGAGCTTGAAGGGATATCCACCAGGCCTCTGAGGGCCTGGACGATGGAGGGCATGGGATCAGAACTCATTCGATCCTCGCCTTCAGTAGGGCTTCCTTGAGGAATTGCTTACCGGGATGCCTTCGGCCTCGTTTGTCGGTCCAGCCACGGTCCTGAAGCAACGTGTGGCGGACTCGTTCATTGAGTTCGATAATCACGTTGCCGAAGTAGCCCATGGCGTCTCTCTCAACGAAAGAAGACATGTTCTTCTTGATCTGGTTCCAGTTGGTCTTGGTAGACCGAGAACGAGGGGCTTCTCTAACCGCGTTGACTCGGATCTTCTCCGTGGTCTCAGCCACAAGAGCCCCTGCTTCGAGGGTGTTGAACATCTTGTGTTCCCAGCCCATATCGAATGTCATGTGGAACTGGCCTTCTTTGCTCATCCGTTCTTCGCCCTCCAAATGACAAGCCGGGTGTGACGGGTTGAGCCGTAGGGCCATAGGTCAGGGGGTCCCTCGATCTCGTACCAAAGCCCTCGCCACTTCACTCGGTGCTGGTCGTCCAGCACTTCCGTATAGGGGAGGTAGACGTCCAACCGCTCTTGGGCCAAGTCCCGTTCAGGGGACCTGATCTCGAAGTTCCTGGCCGGCTGGACACTGGCACGAGAAAGAAGGACCAGAATTGGATTAGCCCAGTCCTTCTTGGCTGTGTAGGCTCCTGTGATCTCGTTGGCTCGGTAGACCTCAACTCGCTCATCCCACTGACTCATCAGGACCCCATTCGAAGGGGGATGGTGCCTGCGGAAGCTCGGTACCGCTTGAGAGCGTCCTTGGCTGCCTGGGAGAGAGACTGAGGAGAAGAGGCCGTAGCAAACTCGACTTCCCTCTCTCCTGTCCTCTCCATAGCCAGTCCAGGAGTCTGAGCCATCCACCTGATGACCTCAGCCGCGGTAGCAACCTTGAGGACTCCAGGGAGAGTTGCGTAGCCCCAGGACCCTGTGATAGTGACTGGCTCAGTCCAACCCTCAGGGTTGTAGAGGGTGAAGGAAGCAGGCCTCCACTCCCAGCCCGTCAGAGGGACCCCATCTCCGTAAGCAACCGAGGTCACATGGAGAAAGGGGTTGTATCTGCGAGGGATTGTCAGGAAGCAGGAGCCTGAAGCAGGGAGTTGGAAGGATTCGTCCTCACGGCGTTCAAAGTCCTTGCCGCAGTAATCCTCAATCAGGACTGTGCAGTCCTCAATGAAGGACTGCACTCGTGCTTCCTCTTCGGGGGTGAGAGGCCACCCAAGACGGGTGGCCACCTCTTCAGTAGTGACAAAGGCCACTAGTCATCCCTCCCTTCAAAGGGAAGGAGTTGGTTACGGAGTAGGCGCAACCTCGGTGATGACAACCTTGAGACCCCTGACGAACTTCTCACCGATCAGAGTGGAACCCTTCGAGAATTCCGGGTCCTCCTTGATGGTGGTGAAGCCGTACATGGTGTCCAGGCCGATGGTGTCGGCCTTCTTGTCGTAGTCGTAGTCCACGAGCATCCGAGTGGAAATGCCGTTGATGTTCTGGACCGACCCAGTGACAGCACCCATCGGGATAGCGGGGCAGACAGAAGCCAGAAGGAAGGCGCTCTTGTGGAGGAAGTACATTTCGAGGCCGAAGCTCGGGTGGACTACGACATCAAAGCCGTAGTAGCTGCCGATGATCGCCCGACGAAGGGCATTCGTGTCACCGCTGTAATCGACGCTCACGAACTCAGGATCCTTCAGGAGAATGGACTCGACCTCGGGGCCGGCAATTACCAGTCGCTCAGTACCAGGCACATACGCCTTGCCCAGGTACTCACGGGCATCAACGAAGGCCGTACGGATGCGAAGGGCTCGCTCCATCATGTTCTCCCGCGTACCGTCATACGTGGGAATGGAGACGGCAATGTCGCCACCGATGGCGTTCTTCTGAGGCGTGGTCAGGGCGGAGCGAGTGATGTTGGCCTTGATCCAGGCAGCAATGGTGTCATCGAAGTACTCAGCCATACCGCGAGTCAGCGGGGCGAGAACCTGACCCCCGAACTTCTTGAGGTCGAAAGCTACCTGCTCCATGCTCAGAGGAGTTGCGTTCTGAACGAGAGTCGTGAGCTGAACCGGGAAACGGGTTTCCTTGACGAACCCATTCGGTGCCCGTCGTGCGGACGGGTCGGGCCGCTCAGCAGCCGCCGCAAACACGTTGTTGTCACCCGTGATGGTGTTCTTGATGATGGTGGAGACACCAGTCTCCTGGACCTTGATAGAACGGCTCGGACGGTTGACGTTAATCACGTCACCGAGGCCACCAGTGAAGTTCAGCTCAGAATAGCGAGCCGGAATACCACCGAGAGTGAGCTGTCGGTCCAGAAGACCGAGAGCCGCGATGGTGACCTGCTTAGGGTCAAGATTAAAGTGATGCGTAGTCGGCATGTATGTCCTCCAAAAGGGCATGAAAAAAGCCCTCCGGAGGGGAGGGCTTACAGATTACGGGTGGATCAGAGGTAGGAACCGTCCGCGATGAAATCCGCAAGCTCAGAGGGGTCCATGGAGTCCATCTTTGGGGCCCCACCCGTCTGGGCACCTGCACCCTGGAGAGGGGCGAATGCCTGAGCCTTCGGAAGGGATTCCACGAAGGTCTTCACAGCGTCCTTGTTAGGACGCCCGTCCTCCCCGAGGAAGGTGGCCATGTTGAGATACTGAGTGTCGGGCAGATTTACGCCGGCAGTAGCAGCCTGGATAACCATTTCGGCGTTCACCAGGTCCATACCCACCTCACTGAGTGCGGACGTCCGGCCCTCAGTGCGTGCAGCCTCAATCGCCTTCTCGGCATCGGTCATCACAGAGGACTTAAGGGTGTCTCGCTCCTTGGAAGCGGACTTGAAGTTGTCCTCATTCTTCTTGCTCAAAGCCTGCCACTTGGAGGAGTTCTGCTTCTCTGCTTCCAGCAGAGCCAGAGCCTCTTCGAGGGTGGACGGGGCTACAGGGGCAGGTGGTTCCACAACAGGCGGAATAACCGGCTCGGTAGCAGGCGGTGTGGCAACAGGCTCGTTAGGTGTAGTCATGTGCTCTCCCATTTCGGTTTCGTCCGTCCTCCCATTTCGGTTGGACGGGTGAGCTACTTCTCTTCGTTAAGCTTCCGGGCAACATTCCCGGAGTTGCCCTGAGGCTGCTTGGCTGCCATTGCGGCTACCTTGCCTTCCTGGGCCTTGGGATCTTGCGGTCCAAGCTCTGCTACTTCCTTGGCTTCCTTGGCATCGGTCTTCCGCATTTCGCGGAACATCTCGATCTCCGTAGAAGTGAAGCCAGCTCGCATCCACAAGATTTCCTCGGGAACGTTGAGCTGCTTCAGCTTGAGCAGAGCGTCAATGTGCTGGGCTTCAGTCCGGTATTCCGGGTCAGCCCACACAGTTTCGAGGGAGACTTCCTCAGCCCTCTTGTCCTTCTTGATCTGGAAGCAGAGTCGAATGACCTGTTCCCAGGCTTCTCCGAAGTAGAGCATCCGCTCTTTGACCTTGGAGACTAGGCCGGCCTCGGCGCTGATAATCGCCTCACCGGAAGGAGCCGTCCCCTGGTTGACCAGAAAGTAATGGCTCGGTGTCCTGGACACAGATGAAAGATGCTGTACCAGGAGGTTAATGAAGTTCACGTAGTTCTTGAGGTCTGCTGCCTCGAACTGACCGAACTTGGTTTCAGGGTCTTCGCCCTGGAGAACCTTGTCTAGACCTGAATGGAAGGGCTCCTTGGGGTTGCCGTTCTCATCCTCTTCAATCTGCAACCCAGTAACCCACCTCTGGGGGTAGGCTGCGGTCTCAGAGGCAAGGAGAGCGTCACTCGTAATCTTGTTGATGGCATCCTGAATCGGGATGACGTTGACAAGATCCGAGTAAGGGTCACCGTTGATACGGGAACGATTGTGAAAGGGGACGACAGGAACCCGACCAAGAGGGTTGGGCTTCTTGGTGCCCTGTTCCCACTGGGTATTCCCGAGAGGGACTTCGTAGACGTAAGCCTCGGTCCAGAGAGTGACCCAAGTACGCCCCCAGGAGTCCATGAAGAAGCGTGCTGCTGCCTCCAGCTCCGTCAGGGAGCCGGCCTTGTACTGCACAGCCATCTCATCCGCAGAGACTGGAGTGACTATGGGCTCATTCTTCTCGTCTCCCCAGACAATGACGTAAGCACGACCACAGACCATGGCGTCCAGGTGGACTGCGTTGGACAGTGAGTCCAGACTGTTCCTCTGCCAGAATTCCCTAGCTTCCTTGCTCATCCCTCCTTCAGAAGGAATTCGGAAGCCATCGACCCTCATCCGCTCTGTAGCAGAGTCGACGATGAGTCCACAGAAGTTGTCTCGCCAGTCGTTGAAGAGGTCTCGGAAAGCACTCTGGTACCGGGCCTGGGCAAACTTCAGCTTCTGCTGTTCGCCCTCGTAGTAACTCCGGTACTTGAGGAGGTCTTCACGACCGTTGGTCAGCTTGCCTTGTAGAAAGGCAAGCCAATCGATCTCAGTTGAAGGAGGGCCTACAGATGTATAGCCACTCGGGGGGATAATCATGGGGCCTCCTGATCTAGAACCCCACGACGCGTGACCTCCGTTGCTTCATGCGCCCATCTTCAATGGCGTCAGCACGAGCCTCTAGCGCCAGAATGGCGCAGACGGCCAGGTCCACCTTCCGTTTGGATCGGGGGCTGTCTTTTTGGATGAGAATTCCGACTTCTCCACCGACCATTACCTCTCGGGTTACGGCGTTGAGTACGTGCTTTGTGAGACGTTCGTCCCCGTCATGGCAGATGTCCTTAGTCATGACCGCGGAGCGGAAACGCTCTGTTGCCTGAACCATCCGAGTAGGCTTGTTCGTCCAGAACTCATGGACGTACTGTGTATCCCGGGTCTCGAACTGGATCGCCCAACGGCCCATGGCCTCTTGGAAGTAGGGAGGGTCCCCGTAGAACCACTCGACCTTGTACTCCTTGAACGCCTTGTAGACGGCCGCTTCAACGGCCAGAGTGTCTACTTCCCAATCAGACTTGGCGTTCTCAGGGCGTTCCCAGACTTCCAGTACGAAGAGCTTGCCGTCTCGAAGCCGGCAGCCAACCAGGCCAGTTGCGTCATTCCTGATCGACCCATCGAAGCCAATTGCTATCTGGTCACCAGGCTTGATGGGATCCTCTTGGGAGAGAATCAGGTCCCACTCTTCCTTGGACATCCATCCGTCCGAAGACTCTGCAATCTGGTTGAAGTAGAACCGGCAGTAGGTGCTGTCAGGAGTCGTCCGGTCGAAAAGGATGGTCCTGGTGAGACCATCGATGTCAGCCCAGTCAGCGTCCCCGTATGCCTCTATGAGGGCCTTGCGGACCTCTTCCTCAACCCTGATGTCATCGATAGAGATTGAGGCCTCTAGGCAGTCGTACAGCCAGAACCCCTTGGTGACCATCTCGGACTCATGAATCATTTGAGCCACGGAATCTTCGTTGGGGTTATACGCGTTGGTCGTCCCAACCCACCTGGAGCCGGCCTTGGTGGTCTTCTCAACGTTTCGCTTGAGTACCTGGTAGAAGTCGGGTCCACCGTTGGTAGAGATCCAGTGGTGTTGCTCATCCATCACTACGAACGTCGGCCTGTTGCCTTCGTTCGTCCTGCCGGCTGTAGACCTCGGCTTGATGGAGCCAGGCTTGCCAGACTTGAACTGGACGATGCTCTTGGAGATCTCAAGGCCGTAGTGCGCTTCCGCGGGGGACTCAGAAAGCATTCCTCGAACCATGTCCAAGGTCTGCTCTGTCTGGTCCAGTGCAGTAGCACCGATCTGAACGATGGGAAGAGGCACGGCCTTCGCCTTCGGGAGTCCGAAGACGTCCCATCCGTCAAAGCGGACGGGACCGATGAACTCCACAATGGCCAAGGCTGCGAGGAGGGGTGTCTTGCGATGGGCCCCAGCCTTTCGCTCGTCTGAGCGTTCCGGCTGAGTAGGCCCACCTCCCATCAGGTTTGATTGCGTAAAACCACAACACAAACCTCAGTTGCTCGGGAGTGAACTCCCAAGGTTCTCCAGCGTTTTCACCATCCGGGGTTCTGACGAACTTCTTGCACCAGCGGATTACGTGGTAACCAAGTGTCTCTTTGGGGGAGGGGACGCCTTCCGGCAGATTTCCCGTTTGAGGCATCCCCTCACCTCCTATACGACTCGCAGTTTGTTGAACAGTTCTTGGTCCATGTCAAAGTCCGTAAGTTCCTTCTCGGAGGGCTCAGAAGCCCCATCCTCGGGCTTCTCGAACTTCATCCGGAGACGTGCTCTGTCCTCGTTGGTGGCACCCCACTTGGCAACCCTCTGCCGGATCTCGCCGGCCAACTTGGTGTCACCCTTATAGAGTTCGTCTACCAAGAGAACAGTGACAGCCAGTTCCTCCCAGTCGGTTTCCATCCACGTAGCGGACTGAGGAGACTCACTCCAGGTCTTCCAGAAGTGCTTGGCAGCATTGGAGGAGACAGGAAGGTAAGAGGGCAGAGGACGACCAGGCCGAGCCTCAGGGCTCAGCTCTACAGCGTGCTCGTGCTTGTTCCTTCGAACCGCGTTTTCCTTAGGGACTGATCCACGACTTCCCATCAGGGAACACCTCCCCAAAAACAACAGTTCCATCGGCTTCCAGTGTCCAAAGAAGCCGGTTGATTGAGTCTTGCAAAGCCATCATCTGTTTGTCAGCGAGAAGGTGCTCTTCTGCAATCTGTCCGTCAGGAAGAACCTCAACTCGGTGTTCAGCGTGAGAGCACATCAGAACCTCAGCTCGTTGAGCACGTCTTCGTACTCCGGGTAAAGGTCCATCAGGTCATCCAAGTCATCCTGGATTGCCCGGCGTCGTTCAACGGACTTTGACGGCCGACTCTCGACCTTGAAAGGAAGTTCATCGTCTATGTCAAACTGAGTGCTAAGCATTACCAACCTCTTGTGTATGGGAAGCCTTCTTGCGAGCAAGGTATCGTCGCGATCGATTGCGGCTGTTTTCTTTGAGGCACACACTGCAACGCCGTCTTACAGTTCCACTGACTTCCACCTCTTGGACGTCGTACTCATGTCCCTTAGGGCATCGAGTCTTCCTACTGTTCGTGGCCGTAGGCCCTTCGCCTCTGTAGATATTCTCCTTTTGGGAAACTGGCTCAAGGTGATGGGGGTTTACGCACCGCCTGTTCCTGCACAAGTGGTCAAGCTGAAGCCCCTTTGGGATAACAAGACCTGACAACTCGTAGGAGAATCGATGGGCTAGAACACGAGATCCCTTCAACCAAAATTGCCCGTACCCCTTGTCAACACACGCTCGCCACTCCCAGCAACGGGAAGTGTCACCAAGGTCACGGTCAACTTTCGACCAGAAGCGTTCTTCAATTTCCACTAGATTCAAGGTCCTTAAGAAGGTGGTAGAGGTCTCCTGGGGTGTGATCACCATGGAAGGTCCCAGGGAAGAGGTGAATGCCAGCTCGCTCGTAGGCGAGCACAACTAGCTGGCTGCAAATCAAATGGTTTGAAGATTCAACATAATCTCTTATCAACCTTGAACGCATGCCAAGACGCTCAAGAGCGATCGAGAGGTAGTCCAGGAAGGAGTAAGGAGTGTGCTCCAGAAGAAGCGCCTCAACACAGATGTCGAAACGCTCTTGCTCAGTGAGAGGAATCAGTCCTGTTGACCACTCCACGACCGGAGAGGCGTCTTCAAGGCGGATGACCTCTGCCCCTGAGGGCATGGCCTGGACAACCATCCCGTTTCCGATGTAGACCAGGGCGTGTTGGACAGGAGCAAAGTCCCCGACGAACCACTGACCAAAGTTCACGAAGGCGCCGGCGAGGCCACCAATCTTGGTGAGGCCAAAATCCCCGGGCTGAGGCTCAGTCATCAACGCTCCTTGCAATCGCAGCGTTGGACCAGAACATGACCTCTTCAAGCTTTGTCACAGCAAGGGCCTTCTCTCGGCCCTCGGGAAGCAGCTCGTTGAGATGGTCAGCAAGCTGACGGCAGCTCTGCCGAGCTGAGGTGTGCTCATCCCGCTTCTCCTGCCGGCTAGCGGCGTGAAATGCGAAGCGGTGCTCAATGTCCTCAGGACTCATCGGTGGACTCCTCAAGCTCGTTGGCCAGGTCTCGAAGGAACTGGGGGATGGTCTTGCGTACGTCGTAGGGGTACTTGATGAGCCCGCGGCCCAGGTGAATCAGAGGACCTTCATCGAGCTGAAGAAGCAGCTTGGCTGTGATGTCATACCGAGAGACCCTGGAGGCCATCAGTGCTCCTAGCTGTGCGGCTGAGAGCCGCACTTCCGTCCGCAGGTCCAGCAGAAGGCCGGGTCTCTCATCTCTTCCTCGGTTGCCAAGGGGGGTCCTCCACGTGGTAGGTTTCTGTTGTCGCCAGGCGCTCGCACCACACAGGTGAGAGGGGCTGGACACCACTGCGCGAGTGGCGGAACGGCAGACGCGCTGGCTTCAGGTGCCAGTGTCCTTAGGGACGTGGGGGTTCAAATCCCCCCTCGCGCACAAGAGTTACTAGGTAGACCCCACCATTCGAAACTTGGTGGGGTCTACTTTGTTGTACTGTCTTTGGTGTGCCCAGAACTCGTGGGGAGGTCTGAGCATGCTGAGAGCCCGGCTGTGTGGCAGCCGGGCTCTTCTCTGTTCCTTGACTTGGAGCCTCATCCGGAATCGAACCGGCAAGGGTTGTCCCGGAGATCAACCCGGGCCCTTCCAAACCTTGGTGAGGCCTTGACTGAGCACCGCGCGGTTCGACCCGTAGTCTTCAACGCCTGCTGCCAGGAGTGCTCAGTGGTGCTGTACGGGTCCCATCGTCGTACAGCGTTGCTCCAGTCCCCGGACCTCTTCATCCGCGGACCTCGGGGGAGCTTCAATCAGGCGTGCGCCGGCCGGACACACATGGGACGCCTCTTTGTTCCTTGGACGGGATTCGAACCCGCAACCGCTCTCTTCTGTTGTCCGCTTCCGCGGACGGGTACCCGAGTGCTCCACCGTTGAGCTACCAAGGAAATGTGACCACCGCGCATGCGGTTTTAGGGCTGTTATGCCGTGGCCTCTGAAGGACTTTCCCAGTGTCCAACAGCAGTTCCCCAGGCTGGCATTGAACCAGCGGCCTCCGCCTTATGAGGGCGGCGCTCTAGCCAACTGAGCTACTGGGAAAAAAATCTCGCCAGAGGCTTGCTCCGGGACTTCAACCCGGAGTGCTTAGCGAGAGTCGAACTTCCTCGTCTTGGCACTGTGACAACCAGCGTCCAAAACCCAGAGGTTGTCCATCTTCCAACTTCCGCCCCTGGCAACAGGGATGATGTGGTCTACCTCCAGCTCGGATCTTCCTCCGCACATCTGGCAGGTAAACCGATCCCTTGCTAGCACTTGGGCCCTGATCGAGGGCCAGTTACTAGGGCGACTCTGGTTCCTGGCAGAGGTGTTCTGCCAGGGCTTCCGGGTCTGGTGCTCTCGGCACCGACCATCCCGGATGGTCTTGGAGAGGCAACCCTTGGCCAAGCAGATTGAGGATGCACGTGGCATGCTTGGTCACCTCATCAAGTTGTTGCCGGCTGGAGCCGGGGTTCGTTCCTCCAGGCACCAGCCGGAAGTATCGGCCCTGGCTGGATACTGGTCTGACAGCCAGGGCCCTTCACCTTCTTGGATCTCTCATACCAACCCTACCTGGAAATAAAAGGCCAAGGCTTCAAGGCCTTGGCCATCTCTCAACAGGGAGATCGAACAAGAAGGAAACTTAGTTACTACTAGAGGTGATCCTCTTTAAGGAGGATCACTTACTTAAGTACTTTCTCTTCTAACTTCAGTCTAACAGCTCTTGTATCTCCTGTCAACCCTCTTCTTCTAGAGGGTTTCCTAGAGTGTTTCTTCTTCTACTATATATGTAGGTGTCAAAACGAGGGTTTTGTGACAGCTTTTTCTAAAGTGTGGTCCAGATCACACCAAGGAGGGATGTGGTCTCGGTCATCTCCGTTGGCCAGAGGTTAGCAAGGGGCCTAGAGTGGCCAGGGAGATCACCACGAGCCTCCTGGTTGCCTACCAGGCGCCGGCTGGGGCTGAGTGAGGGCCGAGTCCTCTGAGCGCACCAGAGGAAGGCCTGAGGTCATGAGTACCTTTGCCCCCGGAATGCAAGACTCCACAACGCAGTGTGACGTACATCACAGGTTGATGTGAGAGACGAAAACGGCTCCACGCCGTTAGGCTGGAGACACCATCACAGCAATGAGGCTGTGATGGGAGGGTCTTGACCATGAACCTGAAGCAGCTAAGGACATGACATGCCCACTATTTCCGCCTTGCCAGACGCCAGGCTGGTCAACCTTTTCCATAGCGGTTGGTCAGACAGGCAAATTGCTGAAGAGTATGGCATTTCTGTTCAAGCTGTGTCTAAACGTCGGATGAAGATGGGTCTAGTCCGCAAGCGGATCGCCAAAGAGGTGAGCGATTCTCTGGCAGTTCGATGGGACATCCTTACGCCGGCGCGGGGCAAGGCTCACTACAGCGAGCACTCTGCCAGGGCCTTGAAGATCTACCTACGTATGCGTATGGGGGACACCGCCCTCAGTGAGCAGCAGAAGACCATGGCGAAGGCCTGGGTGCAAGAGCTGATCGACCGCCACCAAGTCCTGTGCTACGACCCCGACCGAGATGAGGGCTGGTACTACAGGCCCAGGCGTCCTCAGGACGGGAAGAGGGTCATCGACTGGCCCGCGGATCTACCGTATCCATCCGAGGGATTCAAGAGGGCATTGGATCTCCCCGACTGGTGACGTTGCGCCCCTCATTACGACCGCAGACCCCCTGTGACCAGGGGGTCTTTCGTTTTTGGTAAGGACTACCTAATGGTTGTGCTCCATGGCATGTGATGTACGTCACGTTGATATGGGATATGGTTCGGTTCTCAAGATGTGTAAGTTTCGTGTGGGGGATGAGTCGATTGAAGGCTCACCCAGTCACAAGGGGGTCCCATGCTCCAACTGATCACGTCTATAGCCGCTGTTCAGGCGCCGGCTGGGGATGACGTACTGGGGATGATCTACGGAGGCACGATCGAGGAGACCCGTACATGGGTGGAGACGTCCGCCCTACTGATCACTGAGTGCATAGGCCGCCCGTTTGGCAGGTACTACATGCTCGTGATCACGAACGAGGTAGACGCCAGCGATGTGGAGGAGTTGCATCGGTTGTCGACTGAGCTGGGGCGCAGCCTCAGTGAGTGTGTGGTGGAGAAGGAGCGGATGCATCAGGAACACCCGTTCTTCCCCGGCAGTGAGTACTTCGATCTTGTGACGGTGTACGGAGGATGAGACCCCCAACAACTGGGGCCATGTCAGGAAACGGCATGGCCCTTTTAGTTTGCCCAAAATCAGTCAGCATCAACGATGTTGACGCTTAGGAGGACACATGGGAAACATCGAAACTCAGCCTCGGTCTGTGAGCCAGACCGAGCAGTACGAGAAGTGTGCATACCGCTTCTATCTGCAACGAGTTGAGCGAGTGCAGGAGCGGCCGGCTGCCTGGTCCTTCCAGGGAACAGCCTTCCACTCTGCGGCTGAGAAGTTCGAGAAGGAGTACCGGGAGCCCTCGGAGGAGGAGATGGTGCAGCTCTTCTCTGATCAGTACAGCAAGATGGTGAACGGCGCCATGCAGAAGGAGCCCAACCTTGACTGGTGGATGACTGCCAACAAGAAGCCGGCGGGACAGGACATCGAAGACCGGTACAAGCTGGGACAGAGTCAGGTCCGGGAGTACGTCCGTTGGTCGGAGGTGAATCAGCCCGAGATCTGGGTTGAGGACGATGGCTGGAACGGCTATGACATCGAGGACGCTCCGCGGTACGACCTGAAGATGGGTCTGGAGCTGTACTTCAAGGTGGAGCTGGGAGGAGTCCAGGTTCGCGGATACATTGACCAGCTCGTTCGGGATGAAGACAAGCCGGGGCAGTACCGAGTGAGGGACCTGAAGACGGGCTCCACCAAGTCGCCCTTCCAGTTGGAGACTTACAAGGTGGCTGTTGAGAAGGCCCTTGGTGTGAAGGTCAACAAGGGGGACTGGTGGCTTGGTTCGAAGGGAACGCTGTCACCCAAGAAGGGTGTGGATCTCTCTCAGGTGACGGAGGAGCAGGTGGCGGAGCGGTACGTGAAGATGGACCAGGGTGTGAAGGCCGGCAAGTTTCCGGCCAACCCCGGGTTCGACTGTGGGTTCTGCTCTGTCAGCCACGCATGCTCATTTTCTCGGGCCAGGTAGGTTGATATGAGATACGGACTGTGCCATACTGGAGACAGAAGGAAGAAGGGGTCCTCACCGGGACCCCACTCTTTGAGCCTCATGGTTGATATGAGATATGGAGCCTGAAGTGACACAGTTCACCCCCGAGTTTCGTGAGTGGCCTAAGACCCCCCGACTGTTTCGGGACATCGCGATCACTTCGCTCTCCTTGGTTGAAGCTCTCTATACGGTCAAGGAACTTGCTGGGGACGAACCTACGAAGCAGAACATTCAGGCAGTGATCGACATGGTTCACAGCCTTCGGCCGACCATCTGAGGAGTAGTCATCAACAGTTGGAATCATGCCCAGTCCGCAGCACGGAAGTGGGGTGGAAGCCCTGAGGACTACCTTCCGATCGAGGAGTACATCGACTCCTCCAAGCAGATCATCGGGGATGTTCGACACCGAGCCATCTACCACCACACCCTTGGGGTATGGCTGGTTCAGGAGAAGTTTGGTCCCACCATCTCCGTAACCAAGTCCTCTGGCAAGGTCGTCCAGGTCCCGACTCGGCTTATTGCCGAACGGCACATCATCGAAGACCTCGGTTGGCTTCCTTCGCCGGCTGACTACCTCAAGAACACTCCTGTTGAGAGGTGGATGTCTGGCTCTCAGCGCAAGGAAGTTCCTCTCTCTACCCTTCTCCTCAATCAGCCCTCGGAGGTTGCAGCATGAAGACTGACAAGAATTTCCTTGGAATGCCTGTCTCTGGCGATATCACCGAGGGCTCAACCCGAGTTGACCAGAAGCCCATTGAG
This sequence comes from Streptomyces sp. NPDC006261, assembly GCF_040613515.1. NCBI lineage: Bacteria > Bacillati > Actinomycetota > Actinomycetes > Kitasatosporales > Streptomycetaceae > Streptomyces > Streptomyces sp. NPDC006261. Next base: position 26,193 of record NZ_JBEXSI010000011.1, on the reverse strand, counting down.
GAGCTGGCTCCTCTCTTCCAGGCCCTTGTTGATGACCCGACCATTGTTGAGTTCGGATGGACTCAGTACACTCCGTACTTCAATGACGGAGACACCTGTGACTTTTCGGTAAACGCTCTTTGGGCCATGACCACCGAGGATGTTGAGTGGTTCGAAAGTGGTGACTTTGACCGCTACTACCTTGAGCTCGATTATGAGCACCGGAGCCTGGGCAAGATTGAGAAGGAGTGGGACAGTGAGTCCCGCAAGTACGTAAATCATCGCTACGAGGGCCCGGATGAGGGCCGCTACGACCGGTGCCAGGCTCTTGACCGAGCCCTTCAGTCTGGGGCCTTCGAGACTGTTCTCCTGGACACCTTCGGTGATCACGCCATGGTGACTGTCCGAAAGACTGGCATTGAGGTGGAGCACTACTCTCACGACTGACTCTCTTTTTTTTTAACCTGAGGGTTGATATGAGAGATCAGGTCATGTAGTGTCCTCCTTGTAAGGCGAACACGGCATCAAGTCCTGGTCCACTCGGTAGAGTTGCCTCACCTCGCAGGGAGCGAGGTGTGAGGGGGACTCGCCTTGTACTCCAAGACCGTTCGATCCATCTGCATCGTCGCCCTGGTGGTGGCCGGCACGGCAGCTTGTTCCTCGGGACCTGCCCCGTCTGTGCCGGCTCCTCCAACCTCCTCCAGCCCTACCGCGGAAGCGGTGAACGGAGAGGTCACTCGGAAGGAAGGGGCTGCCATGTATCTGAAGTTGGTGAGCCCCTTCAACGAGGCATTCGAGAAGTGCCTCAAGGTCTACAACCCTCTGATGGAGGCAGGAGCTACCTCCCCTTCTGATTTCCCGAAGGTCAGGTCCGCTTGTGCGGACATCCCTGGTGAGAACAGGAAGTTCTCTGAGGGCCTGGTGAAGGGCAAGTGGCCGACTGAGGCTCAGTCCTCGGTGAGTCAGCTTGCTGACGAGGTTCGAGCAGACCAGCTTGCCTGGCAGGAGATTGCCAAGGCTCGTGTACATGATGACCTGTTCGACCCGAAGTACCCGCTCACCGAAGACACTGAAACTGCTGGACTTGTGAGGGCTCATCTCGGCCTTCCGGCCGCAGAGGACATTGAGGAGTAGAAGTGGGTGCACGAGAAGAGCTGTACGCAGCCTTGATGAAGGGCGGTCCCCACTCCCCGGATCGGTCTGAGAAGGCTAGCCATCTGATCGATGACCTCCTTCATGAGGAGGCTGAGAAGATCCGGGAGGACTCCAAGTCCTCTCTAGTTCAGCAGGGTGGAAAGTTCCAGGCCGGAGAAGTTCATGCAGCAGACCTGATTGACCCGTACGCGAACTAGAGCAACACCAGCAGGGCCCCGAGGACAACACCTCGGGGCCTTTGTCGTTCCCGAGAGGAGTTAGATGTACTCGCTTGTTCAGTCTGCCCGGATCAAGGGCAGTTCAGGGGAGCCAATCCCCAACCTCAGTAAGGTCCTTCAGAAGAAGGGCGTGGACTTCAACCGGGGTGATTTCTCCTTGGTGGTTGCAGGCCCCGGCACAGGGAAGTCCCTGTTCGCGTTGAATTTGGCCCTGGCTGGCTCGCTTCCAGTCATGTACTGGTCTGCGGACTCAAATGCAGCTACCCAGCTTTCCAGGGCAACGGCCATCCTCACCGGAGACAGCATCAAGGATGTTAAGAAGGCTCTCCAAGAAGGGAACTTCAGTGAATACGAACGTGTTCTTGGGGACAGGTGGTGGATCAGGCTGAACTACGAAGCCATGCCCAAGCAAGAGGATATGGAAGCTGATCTAGAGATTTACTACGAGATTTTTGGTTGTTACCCTCATTTGTGTCTTGTGGATAACATCACAAACGTTGACACAGGAGGCGCCAGTGATGCTGAATCCTTCACTTTTGGGCTGGAAGGTATGTGTGAATACCTAAACGATATGGCCCGTCAGACTGAGTCACATGTAATGGCGCTCCATCACGTGATTGGGGAGCATTCGGATGGGCTCAAGCCCATCCCGCTGTCCGGAGTCAAAGGGAAGATTCATCGCGTGCCGGCTCTTATTCTGACAATTCATAGAGAGCCGGATGAGCAGGGGATGAACAAGGTTTTGAACATCTCTCCTGTGAAGGTACGAGACGGGGACTTCGTGGACCCCAGTGGGCAGACCTTTGTGAGCATGGAGCTTGACAGCAACACCCTGCGTCTGAAGGACGTAGAGACACCTATGGGCCCTACCTTCTAGGAGAAGACATGCAGTTCAAGCAGGGCGACGAAGCCATTTGCGCACAGACTGATGGGCTTGTGAAGATCAGGTATGGCCCCTACACATCCACAGCCCTTGGAATGGGTTCGTACCTCGTTGAGTGGCTGGAGGGAGTGGATCAGGGGAAGTGCAGCGTTGTCGGTGTGGAGGACCTGGAGCCGGCACCGCGGTTCAAGGTTGGTCAAAGGGTCATGTTGGGGTTGGGCGATGAGCCACGCAAGGTGGTTGCTGGTCCCTTCAATGACATCGACGGCTCGGATTGGTGGGTTCTTGAGAGCAAGACGGGGCATGCCCCCGTCAACGAAAAGCAGATGTGCTACATCGTGTGACCCACGTCACACCTTCACAAACCCTTCATGGTTGATATGAGATGTGAAGAAGAGTAGGGTGGAGATATGAAGACGAAGAAGAACAGCAAGAAGCAGGGTGTTGGTTTCGGTCTCCAGCTCGACATTCAAGGTGGAGAGGGTGTGCTCCTCGTCCGAGTCCCGAACCCCCGCCGGCTGGACGCCAAGGTTCTGACCCAGGTGCTTATCAAGTACCTCCGCGGTGGCTACAAGACCCTGGTTCTCTCGATGAGCCGGGGAGTTCAGAAGGAACTAGATCTCCGAAACTTCCTGAGCCAGCTTCAGGCTACGGCTGATGAGTCCAAATTCCTTCACCTGGAGACCTCAATCAGACGTCGGACCGCTGCCCCAGGTCTCTTTTTTTAGCCTGAGGGTTGATATGAGATATGAGGTGTGATGGTAACAAAGACAAGGAACTGCACTCGGTGCAAGAAGAACAGAGCTCTCCGGTTTTTCTCCCCGCGGGGCAAGGTCTGCTCTGGGTGTCAGAAGACGGGTCGCTCTAAGGCGACCCATGAGTCTCGGGTCCAGGATACGTACGGATTGAAAGCCGGTGAGTTCGACAAGCTGATGGAAGCTCAAGACGGAAAGTGTGCCGGCTGCGGTCAGCGCAGAAACTACCGACTTGATTGCGACCACGATCATAAGAACGGTTGGCTTCGGGGCGGGCTGTGCCGGGGTTGTAACCGAAAGATCTTGCCCTACGCCAAGGACAGCCCCGCCACGCTAAGGGCCCTGGCTGACTACCTGGAAAACCCAATTGCGGTCCGAGTTCTCGGTATCCGCCTTCACCAAGACTTCCGTTAGGACACAGACTGATGGACACCTTCTCCCCTGCTTTCAACTTCCGTGAGTACGCCGGAAACGTGCACTTCATGAAGCAGCTCCAGCGCGAATATCAGTTCCCGATTGAGGTCTACAAGGAGAACGAGCATGGCAGTCGGACGCTTCTCCGAGTCGAGAACCCCTACTCCTAAGCCTCCGATTGACCTGGTCTTCGAGGAGTTCTACCCCGAGGTAGAGATTCCAGATTACGGAGTCTGGAAGAAGATTCTCTGCCCTCTCCATGTGGAGGAGAGGGCTAGTGCCTCGATCAACCTCGAAGAGAACCGATGGAAGTGTCACGCGTGTGACATCTCTGAAGACTCCATTGATGTGATCCAACGAGTGGAGGGAATTGGCTTCCGTGAAGCGCAAGAGTGGGCAGATGCCCGGTTCGGTGGAGGCAGCGAAGCTCTACCAGAGCCAGTACCAAGCGAGCCCAGCCGAAGCGTATCTAGTCGCCCGCGGTTTTGGGGAGGGGGCCGAGAAGTGGCTCCCAGGGTACGTAGGCGATTCGGTGACAGTGGGGCATGAGCAATATCGAGATCACCTAGTCATCCCGTACCTTCGACCGGCAGGAACCAAGTTCATTGCCACCGTTCGGTTCAGGTGCATTCGAGATGAGTGTGTCAAGGACTCTGATGGTCAGTATCACTTCCTGAAAGGCCAGAAGGAGGAGCACGGCAAGCACGGGAAGTACCAGAGTCTTCCCGCGGACACACCGAGGCTCTACAACACTTCAGCCCTTACCGTTTCCAGCCCCTACATAGCCATCTCAGAGGGCGAGTTCTCTGCCTGGGCTGTAGAGCTGGACGGCATTCCTTCTGTAGCTCTCCAGGGAGTCTCAGCCTGGAAGGACCATTTCGACAGGGCCTTTGCCGGCTACGAGAAGGTGTTCATCCTCGGAGACGGTGATGAGGCAGGCAACAAGCTGAACGCAAAGCTGGCTGGACGACTTCCCAATGGGGTTCCAGTCCAGCTTCCCGATAAGGAAGATCCGGACTCGTTTCGTCGTCAGTACGGCGACGGTTCTATTCGACAACTGCTTGGCCTGGAGGGCTGATGCTCAATATCGGGGACAAGGTCATCACTGAGACCAATGATGAGCTGACTGGGATGACTGGTTTCATTACTGGGCTGTCCCAGAATCAGCCCGCTGCCTACGTCACGATGGAAGAGGACGTTGACAAGAATATCGAATACGACTACTCGATGTTTTTCCTTTTCACAGAGCTTCGGAAGGTGGAGTCAGCATGAGCAACTTTGAGGTCGGGGACCGTGTGGTTGTGGTGAAGAACAACCATCCCGGTCAGACATTCAACAGCTACCTTTTCAATCGCGGGAAGGTCACCCATGTGGCTAAGGCTCACGAATACGAGGTGACTGTCGAGTTGGATGACAAGTGCGTGGGCACCTTTCGATGCTTTGATTCCTCCGAGCTGGAGCTTGAGTGCGTCTACGACGCTCTCTCAGCTCCTCTGGTCGAAGAGAAGTCCTCTGAGGAGTCCTCTTTTTTTGACTCGAAGGTTGATATGACTGATGAATTCGGGGACTGCCCTGGCTTCCCCGAGTGCCCGAGGGAGGGCATCTGCCCTGGTTGTGCTCCAGTCCTTATTGAGGAGGACGTGATCAATCACCCCTCTCACTATGCCGATGGCTGGTCCAACGGTGCAGAGGTCATTGACATCGTAGAGAACCTGAACTTCAACCGCGGTAACGCGGTCAAGTACCTGTCTCGGGCCGGCAAGAAGGGTGGGCCTGAGAAGGAGCTTGAAGACCTTCAAAAGGCTCTCTGGTACGTCACCAGAGAAGTTCAGCGTCTTGGGGGAACCCCCTGATGCCCATTCTGGATCTGTGCTCCGGCGTCGGCCGGCTAGGACTCGCATTTGAGGAACTGACCGGAGACAAGGTGGCTTACGTCGCTGAAGTCGATGAGGCTGCCTCAAAGGTTCTGGCCAAGCGCTTTCCGGGAGTCCCGAATATTGGGGACATCACTAGCTACGACTGGACTCAGCTAGTTGGCAAGGTGAACAAGATCTGTGCTGGCTTTCCTTGCCAGGACATCAGTAACGCTGGACCTCGGGAGGGGATCAAGGGTGAGCGCTCAGGGATTTGGACGAACGTCTGTGAAGCAACTGGGGTACTTCGACCCGACTACCTCTTCTTGGAAAACGTGGCAGCAATCCGCGGAAGGGGACTCTCCGCTGTCTCCGAAGACTTGGCCGAAATCGGGTATGACTTGCTCTGGACAACTCTGGGAGCTTCCGATGTGGAGTTCGCCCACATCCGAAAGCGCTGGTTCGGTCTCGCGGTACCTTCCGACTCCTAAGGCTTCTGATGGTCCCCATGGGGGACCAAATATGCGGAACTCCAAGGGGCAGTACGACGCACTTCCCAGTGCGGTTGTGCATCTGCTTCCGGTTCCCAAGGTCTTGTTCAAGACCCCCACGGCGCAACTTGGGAGGAATGGCGCAGCTCAGCATCCGGCAAAGCGAAAGGCTGGGGGGCACGGGCCGACATTGGATGATGAAGTCTGCTACCTCCTTCCGGAACCAGAAGGGTTGGTTCAGGACTGGGTGGAATACGAGCCAGCCATTCGGAGGCAGGAGGCCCTTATGGGCCGTGAGGCACCGATTCCTACTGAGGTCGGGCCTAAGGGAGGCCGCCGGCTTACCGCTCGATTTGATGAGTGGCTTATGGGCTACGAGGACGGCTGGGTTACAGACGTTGAGGGCCTTAGTCGTTCCGAACAGCTTCACAAGATTGGTAATGGGGTTGTGACTCAGCAGGCAGTAGCGGCTGGCCGCTACCTATTCTCAGAGTTGGCCCATCTGAAGGAGAACGAAGCATGACTGTTGAGCAGAGCAATGGCGTTGCGACGTTTATTCACCCGACCGTGGATGGGGAGATCGTCTTTGACTCCCACGTATCGACCGCGCCGAACCGGATGGTTTCCGGAAAGAGCCTCTATCAGAATCTGACTGTCGATGATGCCAGGGGACTTATTGAGGCTCTGACGAAGTCCGTTGAGGAGATTACTGCATGAAGCTACTTACTCTGGACATCGAGACTTCACCGAACCTGGCCCACGTATGGGGCCTATGGCAGCAGAACGTAGGGCTCTCCCAGCTTCTTGAAAGCGGAGAGGTCATCTCCTTCGCAGCCAAATGGTACGGGGATGACCTTGTCTCCTTCTACAGCTCCTTTCACAACCCCAAGGAACTGATGGTGGAGGTTGCTCACGACCTCCTTGACAAGGCAGACGCTGTTATCCACTTCAACGGGGCTCGGTTCGACATCCCCCACCTGAACCGAGAGTTCATTGAGGCAGGGCTTACACCTCCCTCTCCCTATGCTCAGATCGACCTTCTCAAGGTCGTCAAGAAGAACTTCCGGTTCCCCTCCAACAAGCTGGATTACGTGACCAAGGCTCTTGGCCTGGATCACAAGATTCACAACTCTGGTCATACGCTCTGGGTTAAGTGCATGGCCGGCGACTTCCAGGCATGGGAGGAGATGAAGGCGTACAACATGCAGGACGTTGTGATCACTGAGCAGCTTTACGGCAAGCTGCTTCCTTGGATCACTGGTCACCCTTCGGTCGGCCTTTACGACGGAACTGAGGAAGACGCCTGCACCAACTGTGGGGGCTCCAATCTCCAGAAGCGTGGTTTCGCTGCTACATCGGTCAGCAAGTTCCAGCAGTACCGGTGTAACGACTGTGGTAAGTGGGTCCGCGGAAACAAGCGGCTCTCCAGTGTCGAGATTCAGGGAGTGAAGTAGATGCAGGACATTTGGATGGAAACACAGATCAACCTTGAGGCCCTGGCACAGCACCTTGCCGGTTGTGACAACGCCATTGAGTTCGTACTTTCCCTGGACGCCTACGTGGCAGACATGTCCTTTACTCGTGAACTGATTGAGCGACTTGAGCACGTCGTCATCGAAGAGGAGGGAAGTCTCTGATGCCTAATCGCATTTTTACCGCAGAAGAGCTTGAGGGCTTCGGAGTCCCCTTCGAATGTGACAACAGTGAAGGCACCGCCGAAGAGCTTTCCAACGAGCTATATGACTTCACTCGATGGGCTCACGTCCATGAGTTCGTCTTCCGTGCTCCTGATGACGGTAAGGCCTATCGAGTCCACTACCGGACTGGTGCCACGGAGCACCAGGACCAGGATCTCTGGAACTGGGAGGACCGGATCGAGGGCGTTGAGGTTGAAGAGGTTCAGGTGACCACCACTGCTTGGAAGCCCGTGAAGGAGAAGAGCTGATGGCTGTCTTCCGAAAGAAGCCCGTTGAGATTGAAGCGGTTCAGCTCGGACTTGCCGAGTACGCCGATACCGTAATCCCCTTTCGGCAAGAAGTCCCCCAGTGGCTCAAGGACGCCTTTATCGCCGGCACCGTTACCCCGGAATTCCTAGGCGAGGACTACTGGCGTCTGCGAATTGAGACCCTTGAAGGTCCCATCTATGCATCCCCCGACGACTGGATCATTCGGGGAGTCCAGGGAGAAATTTATCCCTGTAAGCCTGAAATCTTTGAACTGACCTATGAGCGAGTGGAGGGCTAGTGGCTCGAAGAATGGTCGGTGATCATCAGGACGTGTACAGGCTCAAGGTGACAAACGAGGAAGAGGACACATTCTTCTACGGGCCCTTCAACGACATTGGGGCTGCCCGAGGTCAGCGAACCAAGTACGCCAAGGAGTCCTGGAACAAGGAAGTTCAGATTCAGGTTGCCTACACGGAGTGGAGTGATGTTCAGTGACTGAAGAGCAATTCGACTGGGAACCGTTGATCGAGATTGCGGGCAATGTGGCTGTGCGTCTCGCTGAGCACTGGTCCGTCGTAGAGGTTGATGATGTGAAGCAGGAGATCCTTGAACACCTGCTTCGGGAGCGGAAGAGTATTGCTCCTCATGTTCACGATGAGAACTTCATGTACCGGGTCTGCATGGTGGCCGGCAAGCGGTATGCCTCGAAGGAGCGGAACCACTACGACCTGTTGGACGACCAGTACTTCTACACTCCGGAGGAGGTCCGGACTGCTCTCCGGTCCTTCATCTACTCGGACGAGGAGATTGGCCAGGTCATCGGGAAGAAGGATGACCTGACCCGTGCTCGGATCTCAGACAACATCGTGACTGCTAGGACTGATGCCTCCAAGGCTATTCCTAAGCTCTCCCAGGGCTATCAGGAGGCCGTACAGAGGGTTTTCATCTACGGGCTTCCCCCGAAGGACGACACCGAGCACAGGGCGGCTTACAGGGCCGTTGATTCCCTTACCCAGATCATGAACCGCAACATCCGGACTGGACGGTAGAGCTGTGGCTTTTAAGAGGATCACAACCACACTGGTTATCGAGATTGACGAGATCGATTTCTCGTCCGAGTACGAGTCAGATCCCGGGCAGGTTCTGTATTGGGCCCTGGAGCACGGAGACGCTGGGGGGTCATTTGACTCACAGTATGTGCCCGGCACTGTGAAGGTTGAAGACATTGAGGAGAATGCATGACAGACTTTAAGAACGAGACTTCGAAGGTTGTCTTTGAAAGGACGTATTCTAGGACTAAAGCAGATGGCACATCTGAAGTTTGGGCTGAGACTGTGGAGCGTGTGGTGAAGGGGAACCTGGGTCTGGTTGACCCGCGGTACATCGAGGAGGGCGAGCGAGAGGCCCTGATCGAGATGATTGAGTCCTTCAAGATCCTGCCTGCTGGTCGGCATCTGAAGTCCTCTGGGGTCAACGACTTTGCCCTGAACAACTGTTGGGCTGCCGGCTGGGACAGCTCGAAGCCAGAAGAGCACTTCACCTTCACTCTCCTCCGCCTTGCGGAGGGGGGTGGGGTGGGTACCAACTACAGCTCTCGGTACCTGGAGGACTTCCCTCCTGTCCAGGTACCTGTGAACGTCCACATCGTCTGTGATCCTGCTCATCCGGACTACGAAGAGATGGTGGATAACTGCCTCATCTCCACGGAGTACAGCCACACTTGGGCCGGGGCCTACCCGGTAGAGGACAGCCGAGAGGGTTGGGCCGCGGCTCTTGGTGACCTGATTCGTACGGCTCATGACCCGAAGACTCGTCATACCCAGAGGGTCTACGACGTGAGCCGGGTTCGCTGTAAGGGCTCTCCTCTGAAGACCTTTGGGGGAACTGCTTCGGGGCCTGAGCCCTTCGCAGAGATGATGCAGGAGGTTGGAGCTGTTCTCACCCTTGTCTTCTATGGGGGTAATGAGCATGATGTCATGGCCTCCATTAGTGGCCTTGCGGCTATGGATATTGACCACGCCATCGCTAAGGCGATCGTGGCCGGCGGTGTTCGTCGTTCCGCTCGCATGTCCATCATGCGTTGGGATGATCCTCTGATCTTCGAGTTCATCAATATCAAGAAGAATGGTGGTCATTGGACCACCAACATCTCTGTTGAGGTGAACCAGGAGTTCTTTGACTTTCTCCAGGATGCGAAGGACATGGGAGATGAGGCATACGAGTACAGCACTCGTGCTGCTGAAGTCCTCCAGGCAATCGCTGAAGGGATGCTCCGGAACGGAGAGCCTGGAGTCTGGAACTCCGCGCTGACCGCGGAGGGGGAGGTGGATGGGACCTTCACCACGAACCCCTGTGGTGAGGCAACACTGACTCCCTGGGAGCCCTGCAACCTTGGCTCGGTCAACCTTGGTGCCTTCGTTGACTCAGAGGGAACAGCAGACTATGAAGGTTTGGAGGAGGCCCATCGCCTGATCACCCGATACCTGATTCGAGCCACCTTTGCTGAGGTGGCTGACGGTAAGTCGGCTGATGCCATCTACCGTTACCGTCGTATCGGTGTTGGGCACCTCGGGTTTGCTGACTGGCTCTACAAGCAGGCAATCAAGTACACGGATGCTTCTACAAACGGCTACGTAGGGTCCATGCTCATTGACTGGGCTGACGCCGTAGACGAGGCAGCGGCCGAGTATGCCAATCAGCTTCGCATCCCTGTCCCGATCAAGAAGAGGGTGATTGCCCCTACTGGGACGACGTCCAAGTTGGCTGGGGTCAGTGGAGAGGCAGTTCATGCCCCCTTCGCTGACTACTTCATCCGTCGCATCCGCTTCTCTGATCTGGAGCCGTCTGAGATTGCTCAGGTGGAGGAGTACCGCCGGCAGGGCTATCGAGTGGAGCCCTGCCAGTCCGCAGCGAACACCTCTGTGGTGGAGATCCCTACGAAGGACAGCCTTCTTGATGAGCTGGAGTATCCCGAGTACTTCCAGCATGCAGGGGATCTGACGATCCGAGACATGCTCAACGTCCAGAAGATGTACCAGGAGTACTGGGCTGACCAGGCCGTGAGCTACACGGCCAACGTGGAAGCAGGGAAGTACACCGCGGAGGAGCTTGCCAGCCTCCTGGCCGAGGACCTGCCTGACCTCAAGGGAGTGACTTGTTTCCCCGAGATGTCCATGGCTCAGAGTCCCTACGAGCGCATCTCCAAGGAGGAGTACGCGGCTCGGGCCGCGGAGGTGGGCATCGAGGTGACCGACACAGGGTTCGATGAGGTCTGCGCCTCAGGCGCCTGCCCCGTGTGACTCTCTTGCTGCCTTCATGGTTGACATGAGATACGGAAGCTGACACACTGATACTAGGAAGCAGGGGGAGGGCTTCACGGCCCTCCTCCTTCTAGGAGGACTTTATGAATGACTTTGACCCTAACTCCCCGTGGGGAGAGCGATCTCCCTGGGATATTGCCCAACCTGAGCCGACCGCACCGGAGGTGCCTGTGACCAACCAGCCTAACGCTGTTGCTACTTCTCCCAACCCCTTCAAGATTGGCTTCACCCTTAAGTCTGCGACTGGCCATGATTCCGAGTGGCTGACTCCCGCTGTCTATGGTTCTACGGCAGAGGAGACTGCTCAGCGAGGCAAGGATCTCCTCCTTGCAATGAAGGCTCAGGGGCTCATTGAGTTTACCTCTCAGGCTGCCAAGTACTTCCGGGATCAGCGTCCTACCGGTACTCCAACGCAGGCTCCGCCGGCTGCTGCCCAGCCTTCCTTCCAGGATGGTCAGGTCCAGTGGAACCAGCAGGCTCCTCAGGCACCGTTTGGTGGGGGCGGGGACTCTTGTACTCACGGCCGAACCCATCGAGACGGCACTAACGCCAAGGGTCCCTGGGCTGCGAAGTTCTGCAACGAGCGAAACAAGCAGGCGCAGTGCCCGCCGCTATGGCGTCAGAAGGACGGCTCTTTCGCCTGATCTCTTTTTTTGCCTGAATGGTTGATATGAGATATGGGGGCCGGTAACACGGCCGGCCCCCTGACTGACTGGAGTCTCAATGGGGATCACACAGCTCGACGTTCTGAAGCCAGGGATTGACAAGATGGATCTGAAGGATTTGCGCACTTCCATTCTGGTGGAGATGAAGAACAAGCCCGTCTTCTCTCCGGAGGTCTCGGAGTACCTGCTTCAGACCTACACCGACAAGCTTGCGGAGCTGTATTTCTGATGCTGCTGCTGACTGAGCAACAGAAGGATCTTTTCAGGGAGATGGACATCGATCATCTCAAAAGCTGGATCGTAGCTGAGATGTGGAACAACAAGGCCAACTTCCTTACAACCGCTGACTATGAGTGGATCGCTGAAGAGCTGATTGAGAAGGCGGTAAATCTGTGAACGTTGACGTTCTGGCTGCAACTTATCTCTACCCGGGAACGCTGGAGTCTGCCTATGACTACAGCCCCTATAACGAAGGGGAAGTGCACTGGGAGAACTGGCCTGGTGATGCAGATGCTCTTGCAGAGGCAGCCGGCCGACTCTGCTACAAGTCCTTCAACCGGCCTAACCCCGATACGGCTCGGAACGAGGACTATCTGAAGAACATCATCGATCAGGGGCACTTCAGTGTCCTAGAGCATTCCTCGGTGACGTTCCTTGTCCGCGGTGTCTCTCGCTCTCTTCTGGCTGAGCTGACTCGACACCGCCACCTCTCCTTCTCGGTGGTCTCTCAGCGGTACGTGGACTACTCGAAGACTGAGCCGGTCATTCCTCCTGCGCTTGAGGGCTATGAACTCACAATTGGAATGACGTATACCCAAGCCATTGAGGCATATGAAGCCCTCGTAAACGTCCTCCTGGAGGAGGGGCTTACTCGAAAGCAGGCTCGTGAGGCTGCCAGGGCTGTTCTCCCGAATGCTGCCCCTGTGGACATGGTGGTTACCGGAAACCTGAGGGCCTGGCGAGATGTGCTCGGGAAGCGTTGGCATGTAGCTGCTGACGTAGAGATCTGTCGTCTCGCCGGCCTGGTCCTCAGTCACCTTCGAGACATCGCACCGAATTCCGTTCAGGATATTCCGGATGAGCCCTATGGGAGTGAGCCCAAGTGAGACGAGTCCCAGCACTTGCAGTTGGAGTCATTCTCCTCGGAAGCCTCGCTGTCGGATGTGGGGATGACAGGAAGTGCCTGGACCACGACACCCAAGTTGTCAGCACCATGACTTACGTCAATGGCAAGGCAGTTCCTGGGACGACAGTGATTACCACGTGCACGGAATACGAAGAGCCCTATGGGAGCAAGAAGTGATTTCAGACCACCAGTTGATTCATGTCGGAATCAATCTAGCTTTCCTCTGTCTTGGTCTCGCAATAGGCCTTTGCATCGCATGAACTGCCCCGGCCACTGCTGGATCTCAACCTGGATAGCAGGCAAGTTCGTTCTGAAGTGCATCAACTGCCCAACGATCAAGGAGTAGAAGTGCTGAAGGTCGGAGACAAGATCCGGATTCTTGAGCAGGATCACAACGACGCTGATGTTGACTCCGGAGAGATTCTTCGTGTTTCTGCCATCGCTGGAGAGGATGGATGTTTCGGAGCACTCCAGGAGCATGAAGCAGATGATGAGTTCCCGTGGGAATTCCACCTTCTTGAAGAGGGAACCGGCTGGGAGAAGTGGGAGGAGACGAAGTGATTATCCGAGGTACAGCAACAGACGGTGCTGTCATCGAGCCCTCAACTTCCCTCTGGAGCCATGACCCTAAGGATCCTTGGGCTGTAGTAGTCCGGTTCACTGAGCACGAAGTCACTTGGAATCTCTCCCTGGATCTCTTGCTGGACGCGTTTGCGTCTCCGCCTGGAACAAGGTTTGGCTCAGGGGACTTTGGGGTTGAACTTGATGGTGATTCTGCCCTTCTTTACCTGAAGGGCGAATGGGGGTCTGCAACGATGAAGTTCCCTTCGAAGGAGATCCAGGAGTTCCTGAATCAGATCGATGACCAGGACTCTGAAGAGTTTGTTGCACAGGAGCTTGAAAACTTCCTGGAGGCGCTGTAATGGTCGGAGTTTCGGATTACGTCAGGAAGCGCTTTGAAGAGCGCATCTGGGATTCTCCGATCGGAGAGTTCCTTCGGACGCTCGAAGAGCCTGAGGGAGACAGGCTGGTAAACAATCTCGTTGAGGGTCTTCTGACCGAGATTGGATTCTAGTGAACTACACCGAGAAGTACGAGCTTCGTAAGATCGGAAAGTCAGGGCTCGTGACAGTCCTAGTGGAGTTCTACGAGGAGAAGTGGGCGCTGGAGCGCCTGGAGCTGGAATCCCGTAAGGGCTCTGGCGTCTGGCGTGTGGTCCGGGTCATGGAAGTAACCGTGGCGAGTGTCATCAAGGCGTAGCCAAATTCAACAGAGGAGGTCTTCCGGATGAAGATCCTGAGAGCAGATGTGAAGGGCCCAATCACTATCCACGTGGTGGAGTCCGAAGAAGACCTCCTTGGCTTCCGGGACTTCGTCCTTGCTAACCCTCACATGGGGTTCGATACCGAGACGACTGGGTTGGACTGGTGGAACCCTGGAAACGGCTTTCACTGCCGGCTAGCTCAGTTCGGTAACTGGGACACAGCTTGGGTTCTCCCCGTAGAGCGGGGAGAGGTCTTCAAGAAGGCCACCAAGTGGGCACTGGAGACAGCTAAGAGGCTGTCAGCACAGAACCGCGGGTTCGACATCCACACGGTTGAGGAAGACCTTGGAGTCGATCCCTTCCCTCTGGTCCAGAAGACCTGGGACACCAAGATCCTTGCCCATCTTGTGGATGGGAGGGCAGTCAAGGAGGGAGGAGTTGGGCTCAAGCTCGAAGAGCTGGTTCCTCACTACATCGACGCTGACACAGGTGCCAAGGTCAAGAAGTCCATGACCGAGATAGCCCAGGACATGAACCGGCAGAAGAAGGTGGCCGGCTACTCGTACAAAGACAAGGACAAGCAGCTACACAGAGTTCTTCTTGAGGACGAACCCAGTATCACCCCCGAGGACTTGAAGGCTCGGGGGTTTTCTTATGTCCGGGAGTTCAAGGAGCCTATTCACGGCAAGGTCAACAAGGACAACGTGTGGAAGAAGGTCCCTCTAGATCATGAGGGCTACCTCCTCTATGCGGGTATGGATCCGATCTTCGCCTTCCGACTGACGAAGATTCTCTTCCCTCTCATTCCGCGGAGGTCACTGCACTACGGCCTCATCGGCTGGGAACACCGGCTCAACTGGGTTACCTACCAGATGGAGCGGACTGGGTACCTGGTGGATGAGAAGTACACCAGGGGCCGTATCAAGGAGTTGGAGGCTGAAGAGGTCCGTCTCCTGGAGATTATCCAGGGGTATGGCGTCGAGTCTCCAGGGTCCAATGAGCAGTTGGTGGAAGCCCTTCAGGGCTTCGGAGTCAAGCTGAAGGAGAAGACGGCTCCCACAGAGAGACACCCAGAAGGTCAGTACCGGATGGATGAAGCGATTCTCTCATCCATTGAACACCCTCTGGCCCAAGCAGTCCTGGACTACAAGTCCGCTTCCAAGAAGCGGTCCAACTGGTTCGAGAAGGCTTTGAACTACCGGGACAAGAATGGTCGTGTGCATGTAAGCATCAATTCTCTCCATGCCAGGACATCCCGGATGTCCATTACCGGGGCTATCCCGGCTCAAACTCTGCCGGCTGGTACTGGGTACGTCCGGCACTGCTTCTTGGCGGAGGAAGGTCACGTCACCGCCACAGTGGACTACAAGTCCATGGAGCTGATGTTCCTTGCAGCAGAGTCGGGAGACCGACGAATGTTGAAGGCGTACAACGAGGCCGAGGATCTTCATGACATCACGGCCCTTGGTGCGTTCGGCCCGATGGGTTGGAGCCCCGAGGACGGAGGACACCACCCCAAGAGGAAGGCAGGTAAGGGCACCAATTACACGGTCTGCTTTGGCGGGGGGTGGAACGCTGTCTCTACTCAGTGGGACATCGCTGAAGACGATGCCAAGGCTGCTGTAAAGGCGTTCTGGGAGACCTATCCGGCTACAAAGGTGCTGTCTAACAAGTTTAGTGATGAGGCTCGTAAGAACGGCTTCATCTACACGGCCACTGGCCGGCGCATCCTCACGGACGAGAAGCGCCCTTACGCAGGCATGAACTACCGTATCCAAGGCACCTGCCGAGACATCACGGCTCGGGCCCTGATTGAGCTGGACAAGGCTGGATTCACTCCGTACATGAGGCTTCCAGTCCACGATGAAATCGTGTTCAGCTTTCCGAAGCAGCGAGCGGAGGAGCTGACCAAGCAGGCAGCTCAGATTATGCAGTTCAAGTACAAGGGACTCCTCATCCCTGCTGACGGAGAAATCGGTGAGCAGAGCTGGGGGAGTGTCATTGATCAAGAAGGGTCAAAGCACTGATGGATGACGAGAAGTACAACGAACAGTTCGATGAACTGACCGCGGATCTGTCCGCGGAACGCACACTTGGTCAGATCGCAGACCGAGCTGAGACTACCCGGATGATTACCCTCCACGCAGCAGGCATCTATCGGCAGTCCCGCAAGGCCGGCCTTCCTCGGAAGTTTTCCCTTCAGATTGCCCAGACCTTCTGGACTTCCGAAATGGCACTGATCACTGTTCTCGTAATTGACGATGAAGGGCTCTGATGAACGACGACTTCGAGTGGTGGATTGTTGAGCAGTACGTAGACCTTGGCAATGAGACCTTCTGGCATGAGAAGGCCCGTCTTCTCCGAAGAGTTTCTGATCAGGAGACCATGGCGAGAAACGCTCACAAGGTTGGGGAGCGGGATGTCCTCAAGCACGGAGGGCGATACCGAATCCGAGTTGTCAAGGAAGAGACTGTCTACGACTCGGAGGAGATCAGTGTCTGATGGAAGGCCTGACTGGAACCTCTATTTCCTGGGCATCGCTGACGCAGTGGCAGCGCGAGGTGATTGTCTCCGTTGCCGGGTTGGAGCCGTACTCGTTGGCCAGGACAGGCGTATTCGGTCCACGGGCTACAACGGTTCTTATCCGGGAGGCCCGTCTTGCCTCGCTGGTGAATGCCGGCGGTGTGCGTCGGAAGTCCCGTCAGGGACGGGCTATGAGGACTGTATTGAAGTCCACGCCGAGGCGAACGCTCTCCTATACGCGTCCTGGGAGGACTGCCAGGGTGCAACACTCTTTGTGACACGAGAGCCCTGCAAGGACTGTGCCAAGCTCATCAAGGCTGCTGGAATCCGCTGCGTTATAACTCCGGAAGGACTGTTCTGATGTACGTAAAGTACCGAATCAAAAAGGGGGCGGAAGAGTGGCTGCTTTACGCTCCTCTCGACACCAAGCCACTGGCCTTCGGTTCGTTTGATTACTGCGTATTTGTGATGAACCACTCTCTCAAGCTTGACCGGATGAGCAGCCTGAAGCGTTGGAGGGATGGTTGATGTTCACAGTCATCGTGACTGGAAGTCGGGATTACCAGGACTGGGAAAAGGTTTGGAAGGAGTTAGAGAGCCTTCTCTTCGAGCACGGTTCTCTTCTTATCCGGCATGGGGGTTGTCCCACAGGAGCAGACCGCCACGCGGAAGAATGGTACCTCTACCAATACGGCTGGTCCGCCGTAGACAGGAAAGCTCATAGGGCTAACTGGGATCTACACGGTAAGGCTGCTGGACCTATCCGGAACCGAGAGATGGCTCAGGCCGGCGCAGACCTCTGCTTGGCCTTCCCTCTCGGGGAGTCCCGGGGCACCTGGAACTGTGTCAACGAGTGCAAGAAGGCTGGTATCCCTGTGAAGGTGATTGAGTGATGGCAAGCAAATGGGTTGTCTGCAACAGCATTGCGGAGAAGGACGACGATGCAGACCCCAAGTACCCCTGGTATCCCTACCTTTTTGACTCCGGGGGTGTGAGCCTAGGGCAATTCGATACTTACTTTCAGACTGAAGAAGAGTGCCGGGATTTCATCAACACGTACATCCTCGGAGCAACCCTGGAGGAACTGTGAGATACGGAAGCTTTGAGTACTACGAGGACCGGGCTAGCTACTGGCACAAGCAATACAGTGATGCCGCCAGGAAAGCTGACTCCGCTATCGCTGAGGCCAAGAAGTCCAAGGAACGTGAGCTGACAGCTATTCGGATGATGCTGAAGCTCAAGCCCTTCGAGAAGGCTATTGAAGAGATCTCCGAGGCTGAACAGGAATCTGAAGACTACGTGGAATTCGGCAACAGAGTCATCCGAGTACTGAGGAGCCTGGGTTATGAGTGTGAGTGATCGAGAAGAGCGAGTTGAGGAGTACTACCACCAAAGTGCCCGGGAGCTTGCTGAGCAGATCGTAGACCTCGAAGACGGCATCAAGACCTTCATTGAGTTGGACGATGCCCGTCTGAAGGAGATTGAAAAGCTAAAGAAGGCAGTCAAGATGGGTCTGACTCTCATCACGCCTCTTCAGGAAGCCTTGAGCAAGGCTATTGAGCTTGACCCGAGCCGGCTGGAGTCGGCTCTCCGGATGTACGTGGCCGAGCTGGACTACGACATCCACAAGGGTATTGAGAACGGTGAGGAAGACGGACTGGACCACTACCCGGAGGAAGTTGACTACTTCCTCCGGTGCTGGGAAACGGCAGGAGAGGGCTGATGGCTGCATATCGAGACCAGGACAACTCTATTTGGGTCACGGGGACCTCTGATCACGTTCTTTACTGCCTCATTGAGCCTGGATATGAAGATGGCGAGGACTATTCCGTAGGTCTCGCCCTGGGTTTTACCGAGGTAAACGACGCGTACGGACCTCTGACTGAGGTCACTGCTACTGGCTGGGAAGAGGTCCGATGAAGCTTCGAGTGCACTACAGGTATGGGGACAGGATTAGGAAGGCTACCTCTTCTGGAAATCCTTTCTCCACAGAAAGGCTCAACTCCTGGAGTCAGACCGTTTCAGATGTCCGCAGGTCTGACGGAATGGTCTTCTTTGAGGGATTCAAGCCTTCTGATTTCGCTGTTCCTGCCCAGGAAATTGTTCTGATGGAGTTGATCGACTGATGAACTACCGAGTTGTTCAGACCGTAGAGGCTTTCAAGTATCCCAAGGGGACCGTCTGGGGCCCCTACACCAAGAAGGAAGACGCTGAGAAGCGTGTGGAGACTCTGGAGTCCTTTAAGGGCTCTGGTCTCGTCGATGAGGGTGAGTTCGGTGAGCCGTGTTCCGCGGTTCGGCCGGCCTACGAGGACGGGACGGAGGAGGTCTGATGGTACTTGTGTCTGAGTCAGGAGACTTCCTTGTTCAGGATGGAAAGGTGCTTGAAGCTGTTGAGGTCAACCTTTTCGACGTGGACAGCGAGTACATGAACTGGACCGTGTGGACCGAGCGAACAGAAGAGGAGCGCTACTGATGAAGCTTCGTAAGGTTGCTGGTGTTGCTCTGCTGTCTCTGCTTCCTATCGGCTGGATTGCCCTGGCCATCGACTCAGTAGGAGTCCTGGGGACTCTCGCCATCTCAGGCATTGTTGTACTCATCTTTGCCATCATCTTCACGTCCCTATGGCTGATTGAGGGTGACCGATGAGGCTTCGAGACTGTGACGGGGATATCTGGGAGGAAGACGGAGAGGGAGGCTGGGAGCACAACTCTGACAGCCTTATCGACTGCGGACGTTCTCCTGATAGGGAGACACTGGAACTGGTATGGGGACCACTGAGTGAGGTGGATGAGTGAAGGTCTTCGTATACCGCGTTGATGCTGATGGAACTAAGACTCTGTTGCGTGTGAAGTAGGCAAGAGAAAGCCCCCTCTCCCGAAAGGGAGAGGGGGTTCATTGCGCTCTCAGACCCTCTTACCCCCGAAGAAGTCCTTCCGGACAACCAGGCGTTGTTTGACGTCCTCAGGAACGTTGAGGTCTGCATGGTCATCGAAGATGACGAAGGTGATCCCGCTTCGGGTCAAGTCCTCCTCCATCTTGGCTAGACCATGCTTCTCCCAATGCTCCCGGTAGGTGACTCCCTGAGATTCATAGGTCCACCGGTCTTCTACAGCCTCAGGAGCGATGGCAGCTAGTTGCCGGCCAAGAGATGCCAATGTCTCCTTGGCCTTGGTCTCGATGAACCCCCCATCCCGGTAGGAGCCTCCCGGCTCCAGCTCGGACATGTAGTGACTGATCTGCTCCTCCAGCCTGATCTTGTGAGCCAAGCTTTCGTCTCCGCGGGTGTACCTCCTGTGTACGACCTCGTACTCCCCGATCTCCTCCAGGACAGTATTCTTGAGGAGGTCATAGACCTCCTGGGGGTTGTCAAACGCTTTGATCCCACAGGATCCCCCTGAGACGTAGGAGGAGCACCGCAACCGGGTAGCCCTCATAATTTCACCACTAGCTCTTGTCCACACCTTCTGTGTGTCGTACCAGTTACTTCCACAGACGCCACACTTCATGATTCCCAGGAAGGGTGTCCTGTTGTTGAGCTGTCGAACCTCCTTGTTGGCCCTGGCAGCAAGGATCCTCTGTAGGTTGTCGAACTCCTCCTTGGTGAAGATGCCTTCCGAGATCTTGAGGGGTTCCCCATTTGTGTTGTACGCGATGAGGGAGGGCAGGCCCTGCTTCAGCCCTTTGGGGCGGTAAACCCTGTAGCCCATGAGGGCAGGGTTGATGAGGATGACTTTGAGGTTGCCCGAACCCCACTTACCCTTGTTGGGAGGGAGAATGCCCGCTCGGGTCAATAGTCGGCAGGCACGATAGAGAGAGACCCCACGGATTACCATGGAGTAGACCCATCGAAGGGCACGAGCCTTCTCCTGGTCAATGACCAGTTCCTTGGTCCCATCCCCCTTGTCTACCGACTTGTAGCCGTAGACAGGCTTCCCGATGACCCATCGCTTTTCCGCGGTACGAGCGAACTTCCACAGGGACTCAATCCGGACGCCTGTGTTGGCGGCCTCGATGCGGGCCATACCCGCAATGATCGTGACCATGAACTGACCGAACTCTGTACTCAGGTCAATCGGGTCATTCTTCGCAGCAAGGGTCTTCGAGTACTCCTTGCACCACTCGATCATCAAGTGGAGATCTGAGATCCTTCGGACGAAGCGGTCAAGCTTCCAGAACAGGATCTCGTCGAACTCTGGGGCTCTGTTGGTGATCCACTCCCCAAGCTGTGGCCTCTTCCAGGGCGGGACCTTGGTAGCCGAGACTCCAAGGTCTCGTGCGATGCCCACGACCCGTGACTCCCTCTCTACAGCCATCCGTACAAGGTCCAGCTCCTGCCTGATGGGGGAGGTGGTCTCTTCGGTCAGGATGGACAGGCGGATGGACAGCAGGACCCTTGTAGCAGTCAGGGGCAGGGCAACCATCCGTTCCTGTAGGTCTGCCAACTCCCTTCGTTCCGCGGGGGACCAACCCATCTCGTCTAGCAGGTCCGCCGGCCAGAGGTCTTCAAACGTTGCGGTCATGGCTATAGGGTAGTTGCTGTAGTTGTGTGTGTACAACTACCTGAACAGGGAACATGCGGCCAAAGGTGAGTAGTTGACCGAACCCGCCGAACCCGCCGAACCCCCAGGGAAGCCGCTGTCCGCATGCCGGGACGGCGGCTTTCTCCGTTCGCGAAATTTCAACAAAGTGTTGACGTCGTGTTGCGGAGGGCGTTAGCTATCCGCAGCCCGAACAACGCACAGCGAAAAACAGCCACGGAGGCTCCCGTGACTTCGAGCTCCACACCGGGCCTCACCCGGTTCAACACCCTGGCGGACGGCGAGGCCACCCCCGCACTGCACGAGGTCTGTGCCAGTGCGGCCTGGGGAGAGACCGTCCTCGCCGGCCGTCCGTACGCCACCGAGGAAGCCCTGCTCTCCGCGAGCGACGCCGCCATGGCCGAGCTCACCGCGGAGGACCTGGCCGAGGCGATGGCGGGCCACCCGCCGATCGGGCGTCCGATCCCCGGTGACCCGACCTCCTCCCGCGAGCAGCGGGGGATGGCCGGCGCCTCCGAGGAGCTCAAGACCGAGATGCTCGAACTGAACCTGGCCTACCAGGAGCGGTTCGGACATGTCTTCCTGATCTGTGCCACCGGCGCCACCGGTGAGCAGATGCGCGACGCGGTGAAGTCCCGGATCGGGAACTCGCCCGAGCAGGAGCAGGAGATCGTGCGCACCGAACTGGGCAAGATCAACCGCATCCGGCTGACCCGTCTCGTACGGGAGACCCTCGCAGAGGAAGCTCCCGTGCAGGACTCTTGAGATCTAGGAGGGTGACGGTCTTGAGTACCGACACGACCGCATCGGTGTCCACGCACATCCTGGACACCAGCACAGGCCGCCCCGCAGCGTCCGTCGCCGTCTCGCTCGCCGCCCGCAGCGGCGGCGACTCGCCGTACGTGACGCTCGGAGCCTCCGCGACCGATGCGGACGGGCGCTGCAAGGACCTGCCGGCGCTGCCGGAAGGCACGACCCACGTGCGTCTCGCATTCGATACCGAGACGTATTTTTCCAAGAAGCAAGCCGAGGCGCAGCAGGACGCCCCCCGCGTAAGGGACAGCGGCGCGTTCTTCCCGGAGGTGACCATCGCGTTCGCGGTCGTCCCGGGCGAGCACTATCACGTACCGCTGCTGCTCAACCCGTTCGGCTACTCCGTTTACCGAGGGAGCTAGCACCGACATGCCCACGATTCTCGGCCAGAACCAGTACGGCAAAGCAGAGAACCGCGTCGTGAAGATCACGCGGGACGGCGACACCCACCACATCAAGGACCTGAACGTCTCGGTCGCCCTCTCCGGCGACATGGACGATGTGCACTACTCCGGCTCCAACGCCAACGTCCTGCCGACCGACACCACCAAGAACACGGTGTACGCGTTCGCCAAGGAGCACGGGATCGAGTCCGCCGAGCAGTTCGGCATCCACCTCGCCCGGCACTTCGTCTCCTCGCAGGAGCCGATCCACCGCGCCCGGATCCGGATCGAGGAGTACAGCTGGGAGCGCATCGCGACCTCCGACGGCAACTCCAGGTTCATCGGCGCCGACGAGGTCAGGCACTCCTTCGTCCGCAAGGGCCAGGAGACCCGCGTCTCCCAGATCACCTACGACGGTGAGGGATGGGAGGTCATCTCGGGCCTCAAGGACCTGACGGTGATGAACTCGACCAACTCCGAGTTCTGGGGTTACGTCAAGGACAAGTACACGACGCTGAAGGAGGCGTACGACCGCATCCTGGCGACCGACGTCTCCGCCCGCTGGCGGTACAACTGGACCAGCGACGAGCAGCGCATGCCGAACTGGGAGAAGTCCTACGAGCAGGCGCGCAAGCACATGCTCCACGCCTTCGCCGAGACGTACTCGCTCTCTCTCCAGCAGACCCTTTACCAGATGGGTTCGCGCATCATCAACAGCCGCAGCGAGATCGACGAGATCCGCTTCTCGCTGCCGAACAACCACCACTTCCTGGTGGACCTCGAACCGTTCGGCCTCAAGAACGACAACGAGGTCTACTTCGCGGCGGACCGGCCCTACGGCCTGATCGAGGCCACCGTGCTCCGGGACGGCGTCGAGCCGAAGATCCCGGTCGACATGACCAACCTCTGACGCGGCACTGAACGCGCCCCCGTCCGCCCGCAGTCGGGCGGGGGCCGGTCATCCCGGAGGAAACACCCATGGCACAGCCTGCAACGGGGCCGGCCGAAAGCCCGTGCAAAGCCCCGAAAACCCTTACCGGCACGGCAGTTCACCCGGTCGACGAGAAGCTTCCTCCCGCCCGGCTCGTTCCCGCCGCGCTCCAGCACATCGCCGCCATGTACGCGGGCGTCGTCACCCCTCCGCTGATCATCGGCCAGGCCGTCGGCCTGGACACCGCCGGCATGACCCGGCTCATCGCCGCCGGCCTCCTGATCGCCGGGCTCGCCACCATCCTCCAGACCGTGGGCATCGGCACGTTCGCCGGGAACCGGCTGCCGTTCGTCAACGCGGCCTCCTCCGCCGGTATCGCGCCCATGCTCGCCATTGCCGAGACCAGCGCGCCCGGACACCAACTTCCCGCGATCTACGGGGCGGTGCTCGTCGCCGGGGTCTTCTGTCTGACGGTCGGGCCGTTCTTCGGCCGGCTCCTGCGCTTCTTCCCGCCGCTGGTCACCGGGGTGGTCATCACCCTCATCGGCGTCACCCTCATGCCCGTGCCGGTCGCCTGGGCCCAGGGCGGCGACACCACCGCCGCCGACTTCGGCGCCATGAGATATCTGGCACTGGCCGCCTTCACCCTCGTCGTCATCCTGCTCATCCAGCGCTTCGGCCGTGGCTTCCTCAAGCAAGTCGCGCTGCTCATGGGCATGTTCGTCGGCACGCTGGCGGCGATCCCGTTCGGACTCGCCGACTTCTCCGCGCTGAAGGCCGCACCGCTCGCCGCCCTGCCGACCCCCTTCGCCTTCGGTGCGCCGGAGTTCCACCCCGCCGCGATCCTCTCCCTCTGCATCGTCATGCTCGTCCTGATGACGGAGTCCTCGGCCGGCATGCTGGCCCTCGGCGAGATCTGCGACCGCCGAACCGACGGCCGTACGATCACCCGCGGCCTGCGTACGGACGGCATCGCCACCCTCCTCGGCCCGGTCTTCGGCTCCTTCCCGACCAGCGCCTTCGCGCAGAACGTCGGCGTCGTCTCCCTGACCCGGGTACGCAGCCGGTACGTCGTCGCGGCGGCGGGCGGCGCCCTGCTGATCCTCGGCGCCTTCCCGGTGCTGGGGGCGGTCGTCTCGCTCGTCCCGATGCCCGTCCTCGGCGGTGCCGGCATCGTCCTCTTCGGCTCCATCGCGGTCAGCGGCATCCGTACGCTCTCCGAGGCCGGACTGGACGACAGCTCCAACATCATCCTGGTCGCGGTGGCGCTCGGCGCGGGCATCATCCCGCTCGCCGCGCCCACCTTCTACGCCGGATTCCCGGCCTGGGCGCAGACCGTCCTCGGCTCCGGGATCAGTGCGGGAGCACTGGTCGCGGTCGTGCTCAACCTGTTCTTCCACCATCTCGGCACCCACAGCCGCCCCGCTGTGGCACTCAAATCCTCCTAGGGTCCTGCCGTGCCCGCATCGCCACAGAGAGAAGAAGGAAGCACCATGGCAGCTTCGGCAGACCCTCAGCGCATCATCATCGAGAACTGTTCGATCGCCACCGTCGACGCCCACGACACGGAGTACGCCTCCGGGTACATCGTCGTGGCGGACAACCGCATCGAGTCCGTCGGCGCCGGCCAGGCACCGGAGGGCCTCACCGGCGTCGTCCGGCGCATCGACGCCACCGGACACCTCGCGACACCCGGCCTGGTCAACACCCACCACCACTTCTACCAGTGGATCACCCGGGGCCTGGCCACCGACCACAACCTCTTCAACTGGCTGGTCGCCCTCTACCCGACCTGGGCGCGCATCGACGAGCCGATGGCCCGCGCCGCCGCGCAGGGCTCCCTCGCCATGATGGCCCGCGGCGGCGTCACCACCGCCATGGACCACCACTACGTCTTCCCGAAGGGCTCCGGCGACCTGTCCGGTGCCATCATCGGGGCCGCCCGCGAGATGGGCGTACGCTTCACCCTCGCCCGCGGGTCCATGGACCGCAGCGAGAAGGACGGCGGCCTGCCCCCGGACTTCGCCGTCGAGACTCTCGAAGGCGCGCTCGCCGCCACCGAGGCCACCATCGACGCCCACCACGACGCCTCCTTCGACTCCATGACCCAGGTCGCCGTCGCCCCCTGCTCGCCGTTCTCCGTCTCCACCGAACTGATGCGCCAGGGAGCCGGGTTGGCTCGTCGCAGAGGCGTACGGCTGCACACCCACGGGTCCGAGACCGTCGAGGAGGAGCAGTTCTGCAAGGAACTGTTCGGGATGGGCCCGACCGACTACTTCGAGTCGACCGGCTGGCTCGGCGACGACGTGTGGATGGCGCACTGCGTCCACATGAACGACTCCGACATCGCCGCCTTCGCCCGTACGGGAACCGGCGTCGCCCACTGCCCGTCCTCCAACGCCCGCCTCGCCGCGGGGATCGCCCGGGTCCCCGACATGCTCGCCGCCGGTGTCCCGGTCGGCCTCGGCGTGGACGGCACCGCCTCCAACGAGTCCGGCGAGCTCCACACCGAGCTGCGCAACGCTCTGCTCATCAACCGCCTCGGCGCCCACCGCGAGGCCGCCCTCAACGCCCGTCAGGCCCTGCGCCTCGGGACCTTCGGCGGAGCCCAGGTACTGGGCCGCGCCGACCAGATCGGCTCCCTGGAGGCCGGCAAGCTCGCCGACCTCGTCCTGTGGAAGCTGGACACCCTGGCCCACTCCTCGATCGCCGACCCGGTGACCGCGCTGGTCTTCGGCGCGGCCGCCCCGGTGACCCTCTCCCTCGTCGACGGCAAGCCGGTCGTCGAGGGCAGCCACCTCACCACGGTGGACGAGGACGCCATCGCCCGCGTCACCCGCGACGAGGCCCGCCGCCTCGCGCAGATCGCCGCCGGAGCCTGACTCCTGCGGTATCCCCGACCGGCCGGTCGAGGGGGACGGCCCGAGACCGGCC